>NZ_JBHWBW010000002.1:0-8092 GCF_042735675.1 Kitasatospora sp. NPDC059571 | reverse complement strand
AACTTCTAGTCAACGGGACCTAAGCCGGCGACGGCGTGAACGTCGAGGTCGGCGAGCGGCAGGCCGCTGCCGACCTCGATGTGGTCGTCGAGTACGGAGTATCGGTCCCCGAGCTGGCGGCCGCCGTGCGGGCCCGGGTGGGCACCGCGGTGGGGAGCATGACCGGGCTGGAGGTGGTCGAGGTGAACCTCCGCATCGTCGACGTGCACCTGCCGCAGGACGACATCCCACCCGACGGCGGCGGCCGACGGGTCGTGTGATGGTCCGACGGCCTCGCTCACACCCTCGGTGGGTGTTCGCCGAGCCGACGGCGACCTCCCGAGAGGCGGGTGGGGACGACGCGTTCGGCCGGCACGTTGCTCTCCGGCATGGTCCTGAGGTCCTGCCCTGCTCTGGGCAGGGCAGCCGCCCGCCCGTGCGTCACGCCGGCCTGTCCCCGGATCAGCGCACCCGCCCCCGCGGCTTGAGCGGGAGCGCGGGCAGCTCCGGTGCGTGCAGCCGGGCACCGTCGTAGCCGTGCACCTCGCCGAAGCGGGTGCCCGTCTCCCAGTCCTCCCGGGCCCGGGTGATCTCCTCGCCGGAGCGGCCGATGAAGTTCCACCACATCACCAGCTCCTCCGCGAACGGCTCGCCGCCGAGCAGCAGGAGGGAGGCGTCGGTGTCGGCGCGGAGCGGGAGTTCGCGGCGGCCGCAGCCGAGGTAGAGCATGGCGCCCGGGTCCAGCGGCACGCCGTCGACCTCGGTACGGCCGGCCATGGTGAGCACGGCGTACTCGAAGTCGGGCTCCAGCGGCACCGCGGTGCGGGTGCCCTGGCGCAGCGTCAGGTCGGCGCCCATCAGCGGGGTGTACGTGGTGCCGGGCGAGGTCGCGCCGGCGAAGGTGCCGAGGATGACGGTCGCGTCCAGGCCCTGCCCGGCAGCGGTGACCCGGGGCAGGTCGGGGTGGTGCTCGAAGTGTGGCTCGGTGTTCCGGTGGGCGTCCGGCAGGGCCACCCAGAGCTGGGCGCCGTGCAGCAGCCGGGCGTGGGTGCGCGGCGACTCCTCGGAGTGCGAGATCGCCCGGCCGGAGGTCATCAGGCCGAGCTCGCGCGGCCGGACGGTCTGCAGGCTGCCCAGGCTGTCGCGGTGCAGCACCTCGCCCTCGTGCAGCCAGCTCACCGTCTGCAGGCCCATGTGCGGGTGCGGCGGCACCTGCATGCCCGGCTCGTCCGCGATGTCGTCCGGACCGTAGTGGTCGACGAAGCACCAGGCCCCGACCATCCGCCGCCCCAGGGTGGGGAGCAGCCGGCGCACCACGGTCGACTCCCCGAGCGGCACCGTGCGCCCGGTCAGCAGGTCCCTGACCGGCCCGGTGGCCGCCTCGCCGCCGCAGCGCTCCGCGGACGGCCGCACGTCCAGGTTGCTCATGCGGGGAGTATCGCAGCCACCACGGCCCAGGCCCGGCCGATCGCGCCGCGCGTCGCCGGATGTCGCCCGCGGATCCCGCCGTACAGGCGTGCAGCCGTGCAGCCGGGCGGCCGCACAGCCGGGCGGCCGGCGGGGCGAGGGCGTGCGGTCAGGAGCCGCGGTGGGAGAGCGCGTCGCCGACGAAGGCGGTGGCGTCCGGCAGCACCCGCCGCCAGAAGCCGCCGGTGTGCGCGCCACGCGGGAAGTGCGTCTCGGCGGCGCGGTCGGCGAGGCGCCGCGCGGCCGGGCAGAACGGGTCCTCGGTGCCGCACCAGACGGCGAGCCGGCGGGTCAGCGGCTGGTCGAGGTGGAGCAGCGGCTCGTGGGCCCGCCAGTCCGCCTCGTCCTGGTAGCCGTCCACGGTCGCCGCGTCCCGCCAGGAGGCGAACAGCGCCGGGCTGAGCAGGGCGACCGCACCGAGGCCGCCCTCCCGGGCGCGGGCGTACTGCAGCGCACCCGACCCGCCCATCGAGATGCCCAGGACGCCGCTGGGCGCGGCGAGTCCGCGGTCCTTCAGCCAGCGCGGCACCTCGTCGAGGAGCATCGCCATCGGGTCGTCGCCCGCGGTGCGTCGGTGCCAGTAGGTGGCGTCGCCGCCGTCGACCGCGACCAGGTGGAACGGCGCGGTGCCGCGTGCGGTGGCGGCCGCCAGGAACTGCGGCAGGCCGAGGTCCAGCATGCCCCGGGCGCTGCCGCCGCGGCCGTGCAGGACCAGGCAGACCGGCAGCCGCGCCGGGTCGGCGACCCCGGGCGGGCTGATCACGCTCAGGTCGACGGCCAGGCCGCGGGCCGCCGAGTCGACCCGGTCGGTGCGGACGGGACCGGGCACCACGTCGGGCACCGTGCCGTCCGGGCCGGTCATGCCGACCGCGCGGCGCAGCGCCGGCCCGCCGGGCAGGACGTCCTCGACCATCGCGCCGCCGACGACGCCCGCGCCGACCACGGCGACCGCGAGGGACCGCAGGAAGGTCCGCCGCCCCGTGCCCGTCCTGGGCGCGTCCTGCTCACCGGTCTCCGTCACGGCCCCTCCCCGTTCGATCCCCCGGCGGGTACTCTACGGGCCGTCAGTTCCCGGGCCGGTGCCGCCCTCGCCACAGCCGCGCCACAGCCGCGCCACAGCCGCGGCACGGCGGCGGGCGGCGCCGGGCCCGGGACGGGCTCAGTGCTTGCAGGCCCAGGGGGCGGCGGCGTGGGCCGCCTCGGCGCTGGCGCGCAGGGCGCGGACCGCCTCGGCCGGGTCGTCGGCGTTGTAGACGGCCGAGCCGGCCACGAACACGTCCGCACCTGCCTCGGCGCACCGCTCGATCGTCGAGGCCGCGACGCCGCCGTCGACCTGCAGCCAGAGGTCGAGGCCGTGCTTGGAGATCAGCTCTCGGGTGCGGCGGATCTTCGGCAGCATGATGTCGAGGAACGCCTGCCCGCCGAAGCCGGGTTCGACGGTCATGATGAGGATCATGTCCAGCTCGGGCAGCAGGTCCTCGTACGGCTCGATGGGCGTGGCGGGCCGCAGCGCCATCGACGCGCGGGCGCCCTTGGCGCGGATCTCGCGGGCGAGCCGGACGGGCGCCGCGGCGGCCTCCACGTGGAAGGTCACCGAGCCGGCGCCGGCCTCGACGTACTGCGGCGCCCAGCGGTCGGGCTGCTCGATCATCAGGTGGCAGTCGAGCGGGGTGTCGGTGGCGCGGGCCAGCGACTCGACGACCGGCACGCCCAGCGTCAGGTTGGGGACGAAGTGGTTGTCCATCACGTCCACGTGCAGCCAGTCCGCGCCGCGTACGGCCTGCGCCTCGTCCGCCAGCCGGGCGAAGTCTGCGGAGAGGATGCTGGGGTTGATCTGCGCCATTTCCGGGTACCTTCACAGCTCGGTGCGGTCGGTGGTCTGCGGCCGCCTCGCCCCCATCATCGCGTGAAGCGGCGGCGGGCGGGGAACGGCGCAGCCCGGGGGTGACCCGCATCACAGCAGGGGGGCGCCGGCTGCCGCGTGCGCCTCGGCCCGTTCCGGGCGAAGCCCGTGCCAGAGAGGTCAGTCGGTGGCTGAACACGTCCATCCCGCCCGTGCGCTGTGGTGGCTCTTCGAGCCCGTGCACGCCCTCACCTACTTCTCGCCGGAGGGCCGGGCCGCCTACGAGGCGGTCGGCCTGCGCGGCTACTGGCGCGGGTACTTCGGCGGACGGTCGGCGCCGCTCGGGGCGGTCGAGGCGGCGCCGGTGGTGGCCGCGTTCTTCAACTTCGCCCCGGCCATGGTCGAGCGGGCGCTGCCGGACGTGTGGCACCGGGCCGCGCCGCAGGACGTGCTGGCGGCCCGGGTGGACGGCGCGGCGGCCGCACTCGGGCGGGTCCTGGAGACGGTCAAGCCCGACCTGGTCGACCGCTCGGTGGAGTTGCTGGAGCGGGCCGTGGACGGCCTGGACTGCGGCGGCCGGGTGCTCGCCGCCGCGAACGCGGCGCTGCCCCGTCCCGACGGCCGGCTCGCCCGGCTCTGGCAGGCCACCACCGTGCTGCGCGAGCACCGCGGCGACGGCCATGTGGCCGCCCTGGTGGCGGAGGGCCTCGACGGCTGCGAGGCGCTGGTGCTGCGCTGTGCGCTGGACGTGCGGCGGGAGGCGCTGCAGCCGCACCGCGGCTGGACGGACGAGGAGTGGGACGCCGCCGCGGCCCGGCTGGCCGAGCGCGGCTGGCTGGCCCCGGACGGGACGATCACCGCGGACGGCCGGTCCCGGCACCGCGCCCTGGAGGCGGTCACCGACCTCGCCGCGGCCCGGGTGTGGGCGGGCTTCCACCGCACCGAGCTGGACGAGCTCGCGGCCGTGCTGCGGCCGATCTCGACCGCGTGCCGCGCGGAGCTGCCGCCGGCCAACCCGATCGGCCTGCCGCAGGCCGGCTGAGCGGGCGGACGGCCCCGCGGCCGCCCGGCCGCGGGGTCAGAGTTCGGCGGGGGCCCGGCGGGCGGCGCGGGCCGTCCAGCGGCCGTCGTGGCGGGCGATGCTGATCGGGTGCCCGAAGCAGTCGCTGACCAGCTCGGTGGTGATGACGTCCGCGACCGGGCCGGCGGCCACGGTCTCGCCGTCGCGCAGCAGCAGGGCGTGCGTGGTGGTCTCCGGGAGCTCCTCCAGGTGGTGGGTGACCAGCACCGTGGCGAGCGCGGGGTGGCGCCGGCGCAGCAGGTCCAGGCTGCCGAGGAGGAGTTCACGGGCCGTCAGGTCGAGTCCGGTGGCGGGCTCGTCGAGGAGCAGCAGGCGCGGCTGCGGCATCAGGGCGCGGGCGATCAGGGCCCGGCCGCGCTCGCCCTGGGAGAGGGTGGGCCAGGCGCTGGCCGCCCGGTCGGCCATGCCCATCAGGTCGAGCAGGTGCTCGGCGTGGCGGGCCTGGTCGGCGGTGGGGTGCCACCGGGGTTCGGGTTCGATGCTGTTGGTGAGCCCGGTGAGGACGACCTCGCGGACGGTCAGCGGGGAGCGCAGCGGGTGGCGCGGGTTGACGTGGCCGAGGTGGGCGCGGAGCGCGCGGATGTCGACCCGGCCGAGCCGCCGGCCCAGGACGTGCACCTCGCCGTGGGTGGGGTGGGAGACGGCGCCGAGCAGCGCGAGCAGGGTGGACTTGCCGGCGCCGTTCGCGCCGAGCAGCGCCCAGTGCTGCCCGGCCTCGACGTCGAGGGTGATGCCGCGCAGCAGGTAGCGGCTGTCGCGCACCACGTCGACCGCGCGGGTGCGCAGCAGTGGCGCGTCCGGCAGCGGTTCGGCACTGGTCACGGCGGCCTCCGGCGGTGCGGACGATCACGGATCGCCCACGCTAGCAGCGGCCCGGGGCGTGCTGCGGCGGCGTGGGGGGGGGGGCGCGCGCGGGGCCCGGGGGCGCCCGCGACGGGTCGGGGCCGGGCGGGTCAGCCGAGGGCCACCGGCAGGGTCGCGTACCCGCGCAGGACCAGGCGGTCGCGGCGCTCCGGGCGCCCGGCCGGGGCGAGCGCGGGGAAGCGCGCCGGCAGCGCGGCCAGGGCGACCGCCGCCTCCAGCCGGGCCAGCTGCGCGCCGAGGCAGTAGTGCGGGCCGCCGCCGAAGCTGAGCGGCTGGCTGTCGCGGCGGCCCGGGTCGAACCGTGCCGGGTCCGCGTACCGCTCCGGGTCGCGGTTGGCGGCGCCGAGCAGCAGCAGGACGCCGGTGCCGCGCGGGACGGGGACGCCGCCGGCCGTCAGCCCGTCGGCGAGCGCGATCCGGGAGGTGAGCTGGACGGGCGAGTCGTAGCGCAGCACCTCGTCGGTCAGGCCCGCCGGACTCAGGGTGCCGGCCCGCAGGGCGGCGGCCGCCCCGGGATGCTCGAAGAGCAGGGCGAGGGCGTTGCCCAGCAGGCCGGTGGTGGTCTCGAAGCCCGCGACCAGCAGCAGCACCAGGTTGGCCAGCAGCTCCTGGCCGGAGAGCCGGCCCGGCTCGGCGGCGGCCACCTGGACGAGGGCGCTGACCAGGTCGTCCTCCGGGCGGGCGCGGCGGCGGGCGGCCAGCGCGGTGAAGTACCCGGCGAGCTCGTCGGCGGCCGCGTCGGCGGCGGCGAGCTCGGACTCGTCGGCGATGAGCTCCAGGGTCGCCGTGAGGTCCGCGGCGAGTCCGCGGAAGCGGTACCTGTCCTCCGGCGGGACGCCGAGGAGCTCGCAGATCACGCCGACCGGCAGCCGGTGGGCGAAGCCGTCCATGAAGTCGACGGGCCCGCCGCCGGCGCCCTGGGCCGCCATCTCGTCGAGCAGCACGTGGACGGCCGCGGTGACGGCGGGCTCCAGCGCGGCGACCCGGCGGGCGGTGAAGACGGAGGCGATCAGCGAGCGCATCCGGGCGTGGCCCGGTGCGTTGCTCTCCAGGATCGACCGGGAGAGCAGCAGCTTGGCGGGGTGGTCGGCGAAGTCGGGCTCCCACTGCTCGCGCATCCCGGCGTCGGCCACCAGGAAGCCCGGGGTGCGCAGCACCTGGTGGCAGGCCCCGTACCCGGTGGCGAGCAGCAGGTCGGGGCCGCACGGCACGACCGGCCCGAGCCCGCGCGCCAGCTCGTACAGCGGGTACGGATCCGCCCGGCCCTCGGGCGTCATGAGCTGCTCGACGATCGACGCGCCGTCCATCGGCGGCCCCCTCCCCTCGTCCTGCCGGTTCAACCGGCGGTGGCCGGGCGGAGTTCCCGGGCCGGGACCGCCTCGCTCGATAGGGTGAGCGGCATGGAGATCTGGATCAACCCGCGGTGCAGCAAGTGCCGGACGGCCCTCGGCGAGCTGGACGCGGCGGGCGCCGAGTACACCGTCCGCCGCTACCTGGACGAGCCGCCGACCGGCGCCGAGCTGGAGGACGTCCTCGCCCGGCTCGACCTGGACCCGTGGCACATCACCCGGCTCGACGAGCCGGCCGCCAAGGAGCTGGGCATGAAGGACTGGCCGCGCGAGGAGGCCGACCGCGGCCGCTGGCTCGCGGCGCTGGCCGAGCACCCGATCCTGATCCAGCGCCCGATCATCACCGCCGACGACGGCCACGCGGTGGTGGCCCGGACGCCGGAGGCGCTGCGCTCGGTGCTGCCGGGCTGAGCCGTCACGTCCGCTCGAAGACCCGGACGCCCTCGCCGCGCCGCCAGGAGCGGATCACCAGGCGGTCCCCCGCCACGGTGGTCAGCACGACCTCCTCGGGCTCCAGCCGGAAGGCGTGGAAGGAGCCGGGCGGCGGCTGCGGGAGGTCGCCCTCGAAGGCGGCGAGCTCGGCCGGGTCGGTGATCTCGACGGCCGTGCCGGAGACCTTGGCGTCGCCGTCCGCCATCGTCTCGTCGGCCGGGTTGCTGTGCAGGGCGAAGCGGCCGTCCCGCCGCAGGTCGAGCGCCTTCAGCGCGCCGGCCATCGAGCCGATGGTCAGGTCGGCGCCGATGAACTGCACCTCGGTGCCGCTGACCCTGGGCGCGCCGCCGCGGCGCAGGGTGGCCAGCACGTGGTGCTTGTTCGCCTCGAACCGGGCGCGCACCAGTGGGGCCAGGTCGGGGGCGTCCTGCTCGAAGTCCTGCCAGGTCGTCATGGTGGCCAGTGTGACAGGGGCCACTGACAGACTGGCCCCATGACGCAGACCTACATCGCCTTCCTGCGCGCGATCAACGTGGGCGGGCACACGGTGACGATGGAACGGCTCCGCGGGCTGTTCGAGGAGCTCGGGCTGGCCCGGGTGCGGTCGTACATCCAGAGCGGCAACGTCTTCTTCGACACCGAGGAGGAGGACCGGGCCGCACTGACCGCACGGATCGAGCGGCACCTGGAGGCGGCGCTCGGCTACGCCGTGCCGACGGTGCTGTGCACGGTGGCGGAGCTGGAGGCGGTGGTGGCCGCCGACCCGTTCGCCGGGATCGAGGTGACGCCGGAGCTGCGGCTGTGCGTGCTGTTCCTCTCCGAGCCGCTGCCCGAGGCGCTGGCCCCGCCGCGCTCCTCCCCCAAGGGCGACTGGGACCTGGTCGGGGCGCAGCCCAAGGCCGCCTTCGTGGTGCTGCACCTGCGGGGTGGCCGTCTCGGCGGCAATCCGGCCACCCTCTTCGGCAAGGCCTACACCGGGACGGCGACCTCCCGGTTCTTCCACACCACCGTCAAGATCCTGGCGGCGGCGCAGAAGTGACGCGGCGGCCGGTGCCGCCGGCGGCCCGTGGCCGCGGC
>NZ_JBHWBW010000001.1:135416-142171 GCF_042735675.1 Kitasatospora sp. NPDC059571 | reverse complement strand
GACGAGGCCGCCCCGGCACCCGCTGTCTCCTCCGCGGTGCCCAAAGCCTCGCCGACACTCTTGGACACCAGGCCCTTGGCACCATGCCAGCCCAGGCCCAGCCCAAGGCCCACCTCACCTGCCACAGCACCGGTCAGCGCCGCCCACCCCACGGATTCCCAATTGATGGCGTCGATGTCGCCGTTCTTGAGTTCGATCCCCTGCGCGACGAGGTCCATCCCCCCCATGAATCCCGCGCCCGAGGCCGCCGCCTGCAATACCGTCAACAACCGCTGGCGCACCGCGGCCAGCGCCGTCTGCGCGACCGTCTCCGCAGCCGCCGCCTCCACCGCCGAACCGCCCAGGGTCCAGAGAAACTGGGCAGCCGCCCAGAGAAGCCACGACGTCAGCCACACCGAGATTTCCAGCACCTGGTACTTCGCCTTGACCACACCGGCCCGCGACTCCCGCACACCCGCCGCGACGCGCAGCGCCGCCTGACGGGCCTGCTCCAACCCGCTGTGCTCCAGGAGCTCGCTCACACCCCGGTCGTGGGCCTCCCGCCCATCACCCCGCCAATCCGCCACATGCAGGCTAAGCCCCGCCAACTCATCCTGCGACGCCCCCAGCCTTCGCGCCAGCTCCTCGTAGTGGTCGAGGAGCACCTGCAGCTGGTCCTCATCGCCCGCAGGCCACGTGCCGGCCACATACTTCAAAACCGCCCGAGGCAACGGCGGAAGACCCCACGACACCCCTCACCCCACCCGGCTCGGAGGGAGCAGGATATGCACGATTTCGAACGAAGAGCCGTCGGTATCTACAGGAGCCGCCACAGGCCTCACCGCTCCACCCCTCCGGAAATCGCACTGCGGAATTGCCCGGGAAGACAACGAACGATCTTGCCGAAGCCCCTATGGAGAGTGAAGGGTAATCAAACCTTGGATCAGGACGAAGGGCACCCGGGCCCAAGATTTCAGGACTTCTGACTCGGCGCGGGGAGGGCGGAGGGCGGAGGCCGGTCCAGCCGTAGAAGCCGCCACCACCTTGGATGAAGGAGGATTCGGACTCGAGGCTCTCGTTGTCGGAGTCGTCGCGGTGTTGCCAGTGGTGACTCCACGCGCCATAGGGGTCTGGCTGTTCATCGTCGCCCTCCCCCCAGAGGAGGAGTGTCCCGCCTGTGGCGCTCCTCGTAGTTGGGGTTGGCGTGGTGGGGGACTCCTCGCGGCCGGGGGCTTCCCGGGCACCCACGACGTGGGGCTTGTGAATTCCTCCAGGAAGGCGACTTCGTCCTCCTCGCGCACGCCGAGTGTGGCGTTCACATCCACGTTGCCGGGCGCATCGATGGCGTACACGCGCTTGCCGCCCCGTCTCCACTGCTCCGCCTACCCTCTGCAGCGCTTGGTGCTAACGCTGGTCCGGGAATGCCCGAGGGCGACGTAGTCGTCAAGGCTGACGTTGTGGGAGGTGCCGTCCTCGTACGTGTGCTGGTTGTCCGCCCGGTCCGGGTGGAATCCACGCTCGAAGACGTCCGAGGGGGGAATCGGGAGCTGCCCGGTGCAGCGTCCGGTTGCCGGTCCGCCACCTGGGCCCGGGGGGATCCGGCCGGCGTCGGCCTCCGAACTCGCTGCCGCTTCGAGGGGGTCGCGCCGTTGTAGGCCCACGAGGAAGCGCCGTACCAAGAGCCAGCGGGGGTTCCGGTGCGTCACCGGGTTCCCATCCGGGCGGCGGCGTCGTGGGCGGCTGGTCGGTCGGGCTCCTGCCCGTCGCCGGACAGCGCGTCTGCAACGTGGAAGAGCTGCCGGGCCTGGTGGAGTCGCTGTTGGACGGCAGTCTTCTCGTGTCCGATGGCAGGCCTGTGCTGGACGAGGGTGCTGGCCTGCGAGACAGGCACCCGGAACTCGGCCTCGGACAGCCGGGCGCACAGTGGCCGGGCCATCGCCTGCTGCCATCGGGGGTGCCGGTGGCATGGTGGCGGGCCGGGTTTCCGGTGAGGTGGTCAGCGAGGGCGAGAGCCGCTTGGTGGCCACACCGGTGCAGGGCGTCCGCGACGCGCAGGTTCACCTGGGGCGCGTAGGCGGGCGTGGTCGCGGTTGTACTGCTGGTAGTGCTCGGGCAGTTCGTGGTGCTGGTAGTAGTGGGGTGCGGACGGTCGCGCCGGCACCTTGGTAGGCCCGGTCCGCCAGGACCAGGATCTCGCGGGTCGGGCAGGCCTGGACGACGCCGTGGGCGCGGGCCGCGGTCAGATCGTGGGTGCGTCCGGGCAGTGCTCGGGAGAACCACAGTGGCGTGCTGTCCGGGGCGGCGACGACCTGCACGTTCATCCCGTGCTCGCGGTGTTTCTGCGAGTAGTACGGCTCGTCCGACTTGATCCTGTCGGTCGGGATCAGGGTACCGTCGACGATCACGAAGTCGTCCTCGCCCAGGCCTACCAGCGCCTCACGCAGGCCTGGCACGCCCACGCGCCCAGGAACTCGACGGTCTCGTCCACGTACCGCCAGGCGGTGCCTGCGACACTCCGAAGCCGACTCCGAGCCGCGCGAGAGTCTCGTTCTCCCGCAGATGGGCCAGGATGGGCAGGGCTTGCTTGAAGTAACTCGAGCGCCGCCAACGCGAACGTATTTCACGCCTTCGGGCGTGGATCAGCCACGAGACGTGCTCGACGAGCTCGTGCGGGACATCGAGCATGCTCGACACGGGACCAAGCGAGGCTCCTCGGGCGAAGCGCGGTGCGTAGAGAACACCAGCGCAACGACCAAGAGCCTCGCCTGTCACTCCACCTCTCCTGACCAGGTATTTCACCCGGCCGAGGCAGGTTGAAAGAGGTTCACTGGGCCCTGCGAGACCGAAACGGTGCCAGCCCTGCCGAAACGGTGCCAGCCCTGCATTCGCGTGCGATCAAGCGCTGTCGGCGGTCCCCTCCTGCTGGCTCTGCCCCAACGTCGAGTCGCCTTCCGATCGGGTCGGCCCCGACTGCGCCAGCACCTGCGCGGGCACCGTCACCGGCTCGCCACCCGCCGCACCCCCCTGCGGCAGCTTCCCAGGCTGCGCCGGAACCTGCGGGGCGCTGCTGATCTCCCGGGCCAGTTCCCCGACATCCTGCTGTGACTGCGCGCCGGCCCGCTTGTAGAGCTGCGATGCCTGGCCCGTGGCGGCGTGGACCTGCTCGAGCATTGCGATGGCACTCTGGAGGGATGCCAGCAAGTCCCGGTGAGCGGGGTCGTACCACTCCCGAAACTGCTCGGCGTACGAGTCTCCCTCCCCCCAAGGCTCGCCGAGGGCGTTCACCGACCTGTTGAACCGCTCGAACAGCTGGCGCAGGTCGTTCGCGTGGTCCCCCAGGTCGTTCGTGTGCTTGTCGAGAGCGCCCGTCTCGACGGACATGTAGTCGGAACCCACCGTTGTCGCCTTCCTTCCGAGTGCGTGACCGAAACCGCGCTGTTGTCGGACGCTGTTCAGTCGTCCTCGTCGTCGAATGGGCCCGCATCGCGCGCCCCCCAGGCCATGCCCGGGGTGAACACGTGGTCCTTCGCAAGCTGGCCGGGGTCGAGCCGCCCGGCCATGATGTCGTCGATGTCCAGCCCCGCCGGAGCCAGCGGCGCGACCAGGCCCTTCACCTGCTCGAGCACCTGCGCGCGGGCGCGCTGAACGGTGTCCAGGACCACGTGCTCGAGCTCCGACGGGGCCATCGACCGGTAGCCGTCCGAGTGGAACTTCACTGCCGTCACCTCGCCCTGGGCACCGACGGTCACCGTGAGCAGGCGCCGCGCCGAGGTGGCAGAGGCGGACAACGCCTGCATCTTCTGGTGCATCGCGGAGAACTCGGCCATCCGGCTCTCGACTCGCTCGCGCAGCTCGTCAAGGTCCAGGCCCGGGAAGTCGTCCATAGGGTGTGTCTTTCTGCCGTTCCGGTCATCGTTGGGTGGGGCGACCGATGACGCCATCGGCAGCGTCCCGCTCGGTGGCACCCCACACGTCCTCGTCTTCCAGCAGCCATGTGGTGCGTTCACGCTCGCCTGCACCACCGGGCCGCTGCCCTTGCCCCATGCCACCCATGGGCGGCATGTAGGGCATCCCACCGCCGGCCGGGCCAGCCGGGCCAGCCGCGCCTGCCAGCCTCCCGGCTGCGCCGACAGCGCCGGTCTCGGCGGCTGCGGTTCGGGCGGCGAGCGTTTCGGCGCCCATCTCGGCTGCGGCTGTCCGGGCACCCAGCGGGCCGGGCCCGCCCGAGAACTTTGGCGAGGATGGCTGCCCCGGCTCGCCCAAGGCACCTGCGCCGGCCTCCTGCCGGGCGGCGGCGGTCAACGCCGCAACCTTTGGGTCCTTGCCGAGCAGGTCGGCGAACTCCTGTTGGAGCGGATCAGTCTTCGCCGACTTGGCAAACGAGGACGGCCCGGGCACGGCGGTGTCCTCAAGCGCTGAGAACGTGGGAGGTCTGACCGTGGAAGGCTTCGGCAAGACAGATGGCGCCCCGATCCGTCCGGTCGGCAGGCCATCCTGGCCGCGCTCGGCCAGGTCCAGGTTCGACCCCGCGGGCAGTGACGCGGATCGCGTGGCGGCCGCGCCGGATGAGCCGGCGGGCAACGACGTCGGCCCGAACATCGGCATCAGCGGCATCCCGGGCTCGCCAGCACCACTCGGGGTTGCACTGCTACCGCCGAGTGCCCTGCCGGTACCGACCGGGCCCGACCCACCAATGGCTCCTCCCGCACTGGCAAGGCCACTCAGGCCGGGCGGCGGAGGCACCGCCCCACCCGCGTCCGCCGATCCCGGACCACCGGAGCCACCCAGGCCCGCGCCACCGTCGAATGCCGGTCCACCACCCGACCCCAGACCACCCAAGCCCGGCGGCGGAGGCACCGCCCCACCCGCGTCCGCCGATCCCGGACCACCGGAGCCACCCAGGCCCGCGCCACCGTCGAATGCCGGTCCACCACCCGACCCCAGACCACCCAAGCCCGGCGGCGGAGGCACCGCCCCACCCGCGTCCGCCGATCCCGGACCACCGGAGCCACCCAGGCCCTTCAGGAGGTCGTTCGTGTCCGGCAGAGACTGCAGGTTCGGCAGAGTGGGAATGTTTCCCAGATTCGGACCGCCGGTCCCGCCAAGCCCGCCACCCGTGAGATTCACGTCCTCCAGGGTCTGTGTGTTTGCGATCTCGGTGCGGTAGACGGTCGCCAGCTGGTTGAGCTGGTCCCGCATGGCCTGGGTAAGCGGCTCGGCGATCGTGGGGAAATCGCCGACTCTGTAGTACGTCGTGCCGTCCTTGACCTCGACGGGCGGGAAGTGCTCGCGGGTCAAATACGGTGACTTGCCGAACTCATAGTTCCTCTGCTGAATAGGATTCAGGCTGTACCACCACTGGGCCAGCGCGGCGCAGGCACGGTCCCACATGGTGAGGACGTTCTCCTGCACCTGGGACAACACGGAACCGGCATTGTGAAAGCTGTTCTGGTGGGTGTAGAGCGCATCGGCGTGATCCATCAGCACCGAGTTCGCTTGGCTGAGCATCTGGCTGAAGCCATCGGCCGTCGGCCCCGCCCACCAGTCGCCCCGGTTCACCTGGGAGATCAACTGGTTGATGGAGTGGTGGGTGACAGCCATCGCGGCACCGGTGTCGCCGATCGCCGTTGCAGCCTGGAACAGGGTGCGCGGATCCGGCACGCTTGACTGGCCGGCGGCAAGGCCAGCGGCCGACTCATACGCCTGTGCCTGGCCGGTGAAGACGTGCAGGATCTGCCGGAAATCCCAGGTTCCGTAGTCCGGGTTGTCACCGGGGATATCGTACGGGGAATCGCCCACCGTTCCTGCCTTTCACCAACTGTCCCGACGGCGGCTCCGCACGTGCGGAGCCAAGATCGCCGTCCGGTGGGCTTCGTTGCCCAGTCCCACCGGATCTTCAAAAGCCGCCGGATCAGGCCGGCGAAAGTACCGGCGTACCCGAGACCGCACTGACAGGAATCGGCAGGCCGGTCCCCCAGTCTTGGCCGCCGTCCCAGCCCGACACCTGCTCGTGGACGGAGTCGTCCACTGACCCTCCGCCCGGGTTGGCCCCCGACGCGTCAGTGCCGGATCCTCCCGACGGCCCGTTACCCGGGACGCCGCCCGAACCGCCACCGGTGGCAGAGCTCGTACCGAGGGACAGGGCGGAAGAGACGCTGCCGATGATGGGCGTCAGCTCCTCCACCAGGTGTTCGTTCAACTCCTGGGTACTGGAGTACTTGTGGGCAATCTCGGTGAGCTTGGTGGCCACTTTGTCCAGCTGGCTACGGACCTGGTGCACGTTGCCGATGACGTCCTTGACCCGGCCGTCCCTGCCGGAGCCGATGTGCTTCTTCAGGTCGTCGCCGTCCTGGAAGGCGCCCGGGCGGGTGAGGTTGACAGCGGCGAGCGCAGTCTCGACGCCGTGCAGCGGGTCCGCGGAGTCTCGCAGCTGTTTGGCGAGCTTGAGGAGCATGTGGGGGGTGACCACCACACCCTTGCTGCCCGCACCCGACCCGGCCCCCGGCGGAGCCGGTGTCTGCCAGCCGTTGAACACCGGGATGGAGCTGCCCGGGGCCCCAGCGGAAACGGCGCCGCTGCCGTTCCCTCCCCCACCGCTGCCGCTCGACGCTGCCATGGATCGCTCGCTCCTCGTTCTGATGGTCCGTCTCTGAAGGTCCCGGGTCACCCCGGGAGGGGCGGGGGGGGGGGCCCCGCCCCCAAGCGCGCGGCCCCCCCCGACACCCCCCCCCGGGCGGGGCCGCACAAAAAGCGCGCGAGCGCGGGCCGGCCGGTGG
>NZ_JBHWBW010000001.1:0-135406 GCF_042735675.1 Kitasatospora sp. NPDC059571 | reverse complement strand
CCCCTCCAATGTATCGCTCCCCCCTTTTTGTTTGGGCCTCTCTTGTTGGCCCCGGGCCCCCCCGGGGGGGGGGGGGCCCCGCCCCAAAAATTGGGGGGCCGCCACCCGCCGTCAAGCCGGCCGGGTCAGCGGCCGAAGACGCTCGCGGCCTGCCGCTCGGCGAGCTTGGTGTTGTCGAGGATGTGCTCCAGCGCGACACCCGAGGTACGGAGGGCCTCGTCCAGCTTGCTGCAGGCGTTGGTCCAGTCCTGCTGCTTCACGGTGTAGTTTTCGACGGCGTCGCCGGACCAGTGCTCGATCAGCTGCTTGACATTGTTCTCCAACTGGTTCAGCAGCTGCTTGATGTCGTTGTTGGCCTTGCCGAGGTCGCCGACGACGGTCTCCACCTCGCCGAACTTCATGCTGTACTGCGCGCTCATCGATTCCTCGCTGGGTATGGGTGAGTGAAGGCCGGTAGATCAGAGGGTGAACTGGTTGCGGAGCGAGGCGACGGCCTCCTGGTTGGTGGACTGGTTGGCCTCGTACAGCCGGATGTTCTGGTTGAGGTTGTCCACCATGAAGCCCAGGTCGCCGGAGATCCGGTTGCACTGGCCGGTCCACTCCTGCATCAGCTGCTGGTACTGACGGGCAGTCTCACCGGTGTAGCTGGCAGAGAGGGTGGCCAGGTGCGTTTCAACGCTGCGCAGAACCGACTGGAGTCCGGTCTGGGTCTCCTCGAATCGCCCCACCGCAGTGCGCATGGCGTTGGTGTCGACGAAATTGAAGTTCGCGGGCACGAATACCGCCTCTTGTCTCGAGTGAAGGGAGCGCGCACGGCGACTGCCCCCCTGTTCGGCTAAACGCTAGGAGTCCGGCAAATCACCGGACAGGGCCTGCGGGCCCATTTCGGACGAGCCCCCGGGCCGGGGGTTTCAGAGCCAGCTGGTGGGGACGGTGCTGAGCGAGCTCGCCACCCCGGAGGAGAACACGGCACCGTGGCTCCACTGGTGTGGTCGATCTCGATGTCGACCGCGCTTCCGGTGTCGACCTGGCCCGGGGGACGCGGAGAGTTGATCGGCTGAATGGTCGGAACGCCCACCTGGTGGAGCAGTACCCTCGCCGTAGAGGACGTTGTCAGGACTGGGAGTCAGGACCTTGGTCCGCCGGCGGCCGGCTTACTGGAAGGCACTCGCGGCCAGGTTCTGCGGGCCTCGGCGGGAGTGGTGACGTGAAGTGAGGCGCCGTCAGGCCCTTGCCGACGCAGTCGTTACCCTGTGTTCGACCCAGTGGCGGGGCGCCGAGGTGCTCCGCGGTGTGAAGTCTGCGACCGCCTTGGACATCAGATCGGGCCGGGTTTCAACAAACAGCCGGGCATTCTTCAGCCCGCCAGTGCCCCGGAGGCAGTGACCCGTTGCATGGGCGAAGGCGTTCCGAGCGGCAGCGCCGCCAACGTCCAGGCCATGGCCCGGAGGACGACTGGTGAGTGTCGCATTTCACAGCACAGGGCCAGTTGATGTAGCTGCGGAGCGCCGGGAAGCTGCGGGCTTGGCCGGCGGCTGAGCATGAGCCCGAAGTCCCATCAGACTCGGGCATGCGGAGTGGGAAATATTCGGGCTGACGCCCCGCAGGCAAGGCTGGCGCCTGAGCCCCCGGCTCCGGTATGACACAGGGCGGCAGGTACCGTCTGGCAACGGTCCGCGCTTCCTCCAGCACTGCCTCGCTGTACGGTCGTCAGTCCTATGAGCCGGGCAACGGTCTCGGCGATCACCAGGCAACTACATCCGGGCGGTCGCGGCCCAATGTCCGGAACATTGGCACACGTCGCCTCGGCGAGGACGTCCGCAGAACGCAGACCGGCTGCTTGTACGGCTCGCACGGCGCGGGGACCCATCGAAGGTCCGCGCCACCCGGCATTGCGGTGCCGAGCAGTCGGCCCCAGCGGGCCGCCGCCTTTGGTGAATCCGCCGACTTTCTCCTTCCGGAGCTGACACTGCCGGTCCTCGAAGCGAGCGCCGTGTCAGGCGGGTTGGTCAGGGTCGGCCGGGCTCCGGAACATCGCAGTACGGTGCCATGTAGGCCTGGCAGATGGTGATCGTCTCGTCCAGGAGTTCCTTGTCGCAGGTGCGGTCGCGGAACGCCAGGTCCAGCAGCCGGCTGACGGTCTCGGAGGTCACGAGCGCGACCACGTAGGCCCGGTCCCGGCTCAGCCGCGGGTTTCGCAGACACATGGCGTCCGCCAGGTAGCCCGCGCTGCGCCGGGTCGAGGAGTCGTCGATCTCCCCCAGCTCGGGCACGGCCTGCAGCGCGCGGCGCAGGGCCACTCCCCCGGCCACCTCGGCACGGAACTGCGCGAGCCTGAGGATGATCTCCTGGGTCAGGAGCCGCCAGTCGGGCGCGGTCGCGAGCGCCTCGATGCGGTCCGCGAAGTACCGGCCGCGGATGTCCTCGAACCGCGCCGACAGCTCCTGGAGGATCGCAATCTTGTCCGGGAAGTAGGAGTAGAGAGTGGCGACGTTGACCTCGGCACGCGCCGCAATCGCGTTGGTGTTCAGCCCTGGCAGCCCCGACTCCGCGAGGATCTCGGCAGCGGCGGCGAGGATCTTCTCCACGGTCCGCCGGGCACGCGCCTGCACGGGCGTCCGACGTCGAAGCTGGGGGAAGTCTTCTGCTGGGGTCGGGGAGGGGGGTACTGGCCTGTTCGCCATAGTGCCAGCAGCTCCTCGCCCCACCGGAGAATTTCACCGCTTCAGCACGCCACTGGATGAAGCAGCGCTGCCAGCACGGCGCACCGGGGATATTCTAAGCAATAGCTTGGGTCATCTCCGTTATAGATCCGCTGCACATGGCTGTCAAGAACACTCCAGCAGACACAGGCCGGCCGTGTCACCAGGGCCGGCTCAGTCGAGACTATCGAGTCCTCCGTGTGCCGCCGCGATCGGCCGCCAGCGAGGCGAGCAGGCCGCCAGCGGCAGCGGAGACCACACACAGCAGCACATCGGTATACAAGGCGTGCACCAACAGCGCGCCTGATCCGTCGGCGGCCAAGGAGACCCCAGGGTATACGCCCCATCCCAGACATCCCCCGGTGGCGGCCGACATCACCGCGGCGCGCCGCCTCCCGCTCTCGACACACAATGAGGCGGCCCCCGCATACCCAGCCACCCCGCTCACGGCGGCTTCCAGCACGACAGCGACGACGGAGAGGGTCGTGTATCCGATCGACTCCACCCACCAGGCGGACGTCGCCCGCAACGCCCAGGTGAGGGCAAATGCGGAAGGCGCGCCGAGCATCGCGACACGCAGCACCGCGCGCGTCTTCGGCCGCGGCTTGGTCACGGCTTCCCCGCGGTCGTCGCCGGGGCCGGGGTCAGCCGCAGGGTGTCGACCAGCCGCTCCCCCAGGTCCGGGGTCAGATAGGTCGCAGGTCCGCCGAAGCGGATGCCGTACAGGGGCCCTGCGCCGGGTGTCTGGACGTAGATCTCGAACTGGCGGCTGGCGACGGGCGTGGGCTGGTGTCCGTCCGTGTACGGGAAGTCGAACTCCAGCATGATGGCGGTCTCGGCTCCGGGGACGGTGGGACGCACGGCGGGCCTCGAAGGGTCGCTGCCCAGTCTGGCCTTGTAGTTGCTGATGGTCACTGCGGCCTGGGCGTCTGCGCTCCCGTACCCGCTGGTCTGCTCGAAGACGAAGAATCCCGGGGAGATGGGCACCTGTGCCGAGACCGGTCCGCCGAGCTCGATTGCCGCACTCGGCTGGGCGCGTTCGGTGGCCGGCCGGGGAACGAGATCGGCCGGGTGCGCGAACGTCAGGCCGTCCACTCGGTCGCGGATCCAGCCGGGCGGCACGGCGGGCGCATAGCTGGGGCTCGCCGAGGGCAATCTGGTCGCGGATGGGCTATGGCTCGGTGTGCCGCTGCAACCGGCCAGAGTGGTGGCAGCGGTGAGCAGGAAGGCTGCGGCGGTGAGCGACCGGTCCAGGTTCATGGCGCACCTCGGTCGGTTCGGCTGGTGGTCGACCGTATGCCGGTGGGGTAGGGGCCGGGCAAGGGTCCCGGGGCCCAGGGCACGCCGGCTGACAGCACCTGGTGGTTCAGAGCACCTCGTTGCTACGGGCGTCGTCGCCGGAACGTAGCCGTCCTGTGGCGCTGGGGCATTTGTCGTAGCCGTACTCCTGTTCGCAGTAGGCGAAGTAGCTCTTGCCGCAGAGGTTGTAGTCGCTCAGCGGGCGCCAAGTGGCGCCGGGGACGTGGTGGTCCAGGGTGACGGTGTCGTCGCCTTGGAGCTGGGAGGTGCCTTGGGAGCCCTGTCCTTCGATGCCGAAGCTGAGGATGGCGGCGCCGACGGTGCCGCCCCATTTCTTGGGGTCGTTGGGCTTCGCGCCCAGTTCAGCGCCATCGCCGCTCATCGCGTACTGCGATTCGACCTCGATGCTGTCCTGCCGGATCCGGTCGGCCAGGTCGGCCATCGGACCGAAGCCGTTGTCGAGGTCCACCAGGTTCGGAACCGCAAACCAGCCTCTCCGCGAGAATGCGCGATCGAACGCCGAGCGGTTCAGCGGGTCATGCAGGTCCAGATACCACTGGTGCGTCCACTTGGTGCCTCCTCCCCCGCCACCGCCGAGCGCCCCGCCAACGGGGCCGACGCCGGGAAGCTGGGCTTGTCCACTGCCCTGTGCCGTGCCCTCGGCGTTGAAGATCAGGTGGTCCGGCTCACCGTTGCGGTCGTAGACCACGCTGTACGAGGCCACCCCGGCGACTTTTCCCTTGCCGCCCGCGATGGCAAAGTTCAACCCCAGGGAGGCCTTGCCGGAGAGATACCCCGTGTACCTCGATCCGAAGTTGCCGTAGACCTCGGGGTTGTCAAAGACGGTGTAATTCCCTCCGCCGGTGATGCTCGCATCTGCCGACGCAGGGCCGAAGCCGACAAAGCCCCCGGCTTGGACCCCAACGTCGAAGGTGCGGGAGTCCGCGTCGTGGGCGTTGTCGCCGTCGTGGTAGAAGCTCTCGGCCTTGCGCCAGTCGTTGTAGTGGTAATTTCTGGTGTAGCTGCCTGTCAGGTTGGCCTTGATGCCCCCGCCGAGGCCGACGGATCCGTCGGCGGAGGTAGCACCCAGCACCATGTCGATTCCGATCTCGCCCTGGCCCTGTTTGGTCACCCAGGCGCTGCCGTCCCCGCGCAGTTCCATGGCTTTGGTGGAGCTGCCGCCGACATGGAGACCGAAGAGGGTAACTCCGCCACCGCCGGCCTCTTGTACCGCGCGGTCGGTGCAGGAGAGGACGATCTGCATGCGGCTGGCCTCGAGTCCGGGTGGGTTCCAGCCCTCGGGTGGCGCGGGCGGGTTCCAGCCGTGGGGTGGTTGGTAGCCCGGCGGATGCCAACCGGACGCGGGCGGGGTCGGCGATGGGGCAGGGTTGCCGGGGATCGTATCCCGGGCGTTCGAGGCCGTGCCGCAGTTACCCGGTCCTGGTACGCCGAGTTCCTGCGAGCCTGCCTGAATCAGTCGGCAGGCCTGTTGGGCGAGTCCGCCCGAGGTGTCGGCTCCGGGGTTGGACATCAGGATGGAGCCGACGACCACTGCGACGAGTACGGCCGTTCCCAGGTACTCCACCGAGGCGATGCCGGTGTCCTCCTTGACGCACTTCCGTATGCGTTGCCTCATGACCGGACGATAGGTTTTCCCGTTGCCCCGTGTTCAGGGCCTCAGGTTCCAACTCCGGCACTATTCCGGCCTGTGCGCCGGGGAGGGGTCAGTGCCTGCGGTTGCGGCTACGGCGGGTGAGGTAGAGCACACCGCAACCGATGGCGAGGATGACGGCGGACAGGCCGGCGATCAGGCCCGTGCCGCTGCTGCCGGTCTGGGCCAGCGACGGCGGGGACGCCATGGGGGTGCCGGGGGGTGCAGAGGAGACCGGGGGGACGGGCGCAGCGCTGCGGGAGGGCTCGGGGGCGGGCGTGGGGCTGTTGCTGTGTGATGGCGTAGGTGCAGGGCTGTGCGTCGAGGGCGAGGGGGTTGGCTTCGGTGCAGGGTTGGTCGGCGAGGGGGACGGCGTCGCGCAGGCGGTGCCGCCGTTCCAGGCGGCGATCATGTTCGAGGGGACGGCGCTGTCCGGGTATCTGGGCAGCGGTGCCTGGGCGCCGTCGAACTTGCGGTTGCCGCCGTAGAGGTCGATCTGGCCGAAGCAGGTGGGCTTGTAGGCCCCGATGTCCAGTTTCGCCACGGGGTTCTGCTGGTCGATCAGGGTCGTGGCCCAGCCGAGGAACTTCTGGGTTCCCGAGGTGCTCCAGGTGGGGCCCTCGGTGCTGTAGGACGCCAGGGACACCGCGTAGTGGCAGCCTGCCGGGGGCGGTGAAGTGAGCCGTACGGCGATCACGGAAGGGGCCGGACCTTGAACGGTGAAGGTGGTGGTCCACGTCTTGCCGCCGTCCAAGGAATGCTGCACACCCGCAGGCGGGCACTGCTGCGCGGCCGCTGCCGCGTGGGCAGGTATGGCGAGCAGAAAGGGCATGGCGGCCGCGAGGGCGCCGGCGCCGGCGATGCCACGGGCGGTCGGCAGGTGGAACTGCACTGATTGCTCCTTCAGGGGATGACCTGGCGGGGTGTGAGCAGGCGTGGCAGAAGGCGCGGCCTGGGCAGGCGGCGCCTACCGGTTCGAGTGAATTCGGACCGGCCTGATGCTATACGACCGCCAACGGCGAGTGCCGCCTTTTAGTGGGCCACTAAAATTGATCTACTGGACCCTGTTCAAAAGGTCGAAAAATGCGCTACGGGGTCCGGCCGCCGTGTTTTTCCCGGCGGTGTCGGGCTGCACTCGGTCTGCGCATCATCGCAGACAGCAACATCACACAGCCGAAAACGAGGAGGATGTCGCCGAGGCTGACCATGAGATGGCCGCCGGCCATCGGCATGACGTCACCGAGCCATGGCAAGCCGGTGCTCGGTGTCATTTGTTCGTGCTTGTCGGACAACTGGGCGAAATCGCGTGCGGGCTGCCCGAGGACGGATGTTGCGACTGGCATGCGGCCGTTGACCGTGATGACGGCGGCGTTCAGCATGGCTCCGGTGCCCACCATGGCGACGCTTCGGGACATGTGTGGCGGGACATGTGCCAGATTGAGCACGCCCCAAGCGGCGAGCGCGAGGTAGGAAAGCGCCAGCAGTGGCACGTGGATCCGCTCAGTGGCATGGCGGGCGGCGTCCCAATGCGAGTGGCAGCCACCAGCTGCTGCCCCGAGGAGCAGTACCCATCCGCGACGAAATCGGGCGGCAGCAATGGCGCGCAGTTGGCCTCCGGTGAGCCATCCGAGGAGGAGACCTGCGACGACGGGGGCGAGGGCAAGCATCAGGCCTCCCCACCGTGTAGGCGCATCCCCGCGAGTGCGGGCGCACCCGAGACGTGATACGGATGGCCGGCGGCAGCGCGGCCCCGTCGGCCATCCGGTCGATCAGAACGTGACCCACATGCCGGAGGACGGCCAGCCGCCCCAGCCCCACGCGGCGGCGGTGGCAACCAGCACCGTGATGCCGGCGAGGATCGTCACGACCCGCGCCGGGGGGCTCTCCATGAAGTTCCTGATCCGTTTTCCACCCATTGCACTCACTCCTTGAGGACTGGAACCGTGATCGGCGGTTCGAGAGGAGGAGCATTGCGCGAACGCACGGAAGAGTCCGTACGAAAATCCGCGCAATTCCCGGAGCCGGCATGAGACGTCAGCCCCGAGGGGAAGGGCACTCCCTTGGCTTCCCATCCGCAACTTACACCCGAAAAGCCCTCAGCCGAAGCCCTCCCGGGCCAGAATGGGCACGCAGTCCTAAGTCAATTATCGGCCGAGTTGATCAGTGCCGAATATACGGCCCCCTGTTCTACGTGCCATTTCTTCAGGATGGCCTCGTAGGTGCCGCTCGATATCAGCCTGTCCACGGCCTTGACGAGCGTTTCCGCCAAAGCGTTGTCTCCTTTGCGTACCGCCATGCCGTACGGCTTGGGGCGGATCTGACTCACCGCCAGTTCAAGCCCGGCCCCCTCTGTGACGGTTCGGACCTGGTACACCGCTACGGGGTAGTCCGTCATGGTCGCGTCCGCCCTGCCGCTCGCGACCGCGGAGAAAGCCTCGGCCTCGGACTGCACCGGCTCGATCACTATCCCGCTCTTGTTCGCCTTCGAGCTGCTGCAGTACTGGGACTGGCGCTCGGTGAAGTCCTGGTAGATGGTCCCGGACCTGAGCGCGACGGACTTTCCGCACAGGTCGTCGAAGGAGGAGATCCGTTTCGGGTTGCCCTTGGCTGTCACGACAGCGGAGCCGGCCATGAAGTAGTCGACGAAGTCCACTCCGCCGACGGTTGGGCTCTGGCCTTGTTGGGTGCCGGCCTGGCGCTCCGGGGTGTCCGTCATGCCGGAGAGAATCATGTCGTAGGTCTTGGCATTGAGCCCGCGGATGAGGCCGTCGAAGGGTGTATCGACGAACTTGAATCGCACACCGAGCTGCTCGCTGATGGCTGTGGCCAGGTCGACCTCCATGCCGGTGGGCACACCGGCCTCCCCTCGGTACTCAAGGGGAGGGGTCCTGAAGTCGGAGCCCACGAGGATTTCCCGGGACTGCTGGTACTCCTTGGGGAGTCTGTGCAGGAGATCCGGTGCGCGGTTCGACGACTCTGTCGGCGAAGCGCAACCCGACACGGCGAGCAGTGTCAGGCCCACGGCCACGACTGCGGTCCGGCCGACTCTTGATCTGGTCAACACGGGCTCCGGGCTTCGCATCTGGGCCTCTCGGCGTCCTAAGAGGCGGGGGTGTCCTGCGCGGACGCCGAATGTATTGCGGGCGGCACAGCGGGCAGAAGGCCTGGCCGGGCCCTGATTCGTGGGCCCCGGAGCCCAGCCTTCGCAGGTCGGCGGGTCGCCTGGCTGAACAGGTGCGGGTGCGTCAGCTGACCAGGCGGACAGTAAAGAGGTCGGCGGACTTCAGTGCCCTTTCGCTCCCCTTGGCAAGGGGGATCTGGGGCCTTCCTGGACAATCGAGCCGAGTGGGAACGGGCGGCGCGGGCGCCTGCCAGCCCGAGGGTGCGGACGCAGGTGGACGGAGGGTACAGCGCAGCCGAACACCCGCGCTGGCGCGGGCCTCGCCGTGGACCTCGGCGCGCTCGACCAGGTTGCCGTGAACCGCCCCGTCGGTGACGACGCCCACGCTGATGTCGGCATCGTGGCTCGAGTACTCGGCAAGTTGCGCGTCGTTGCGGGCCGCGTAGTCCTGGGCAGCCTCACGGACAGCCGGGTCGTCCGCTGCCGGGGCGCCCGCGAGCAGGTCCCTCACGCGGGCCCAGTCTCCCGTGTCGGCAGCTTCGCCGAGTTGGCGGCTCCAGCCGGCTTCGAGCTCGGTGGCCGCGGCCAGGGCCGCGGCATCCGCCGCAGTGCGTCCACGACCTCTTAGGTCCGAACTGAGACCGACCTGGAAGATCGCGGCACCGAGGAGCAGGAATGCAGCGCAGGCGGCGAGGAGAAGCAGGGCAACCTGACCGTCCTCGCGGTCAGGGCTGTGCGGTGAAGGGGGCACTCTTATCGTTCCCCGTCAGCCGCCGGCCTTGCCTTTGAGCTGGTCGACGAATCCGGCGAGGGCAGATCCGATGGAGTCTCCCAGCTTTGTGTTGAGCAGTGCCACGATCACCGCCACAACGAAGACGGCGATTCCCAGGTATTCAAGGGATGTCTGTCCACGGTCCTTGCCCTGGACGGCCAGGGCTGCTCTCCGCCGCCCCTCGGTCGCCAGCACATGGAGTGCGATGACGAATCTCTCCAGCATGACCCCTCCTTCGTACCCCCCGATGATGTGGGTTTTGGTGTGATCGTAGAAGCCGGTCTTTCGCCCTGGACAGGGCTCGGAGGCCTATTTGAAATCCTCGTCCGCCTGACGGAGCGCGGTTCCCACCTGCCGCGCCGTTGTCGGGCGCGGCTTGGCGGTCCCGCCGGTCTACCTCGCGGTCGGGTCGACATGAACGGGTGCAAGGACGTGCTGGTCCTGTGGGTCGGCTCCGAGAGCGAGGGCGCGGGCACGTGGATGGCGGTGCTGTCCGAGCTGCGCAACCGCGGCATCGGGGACGTGCGCATCGTCTCCTGCGACGGGCTTGGGGCCTGCTGGAGGCCGTGACCGCGACTGGCCCCGCGTCACGGTTCAGACCTGCGCGATCCCCTTGATCCGGGCCTGCCCATGTTCGTGTCAAACGCGGCCGCCCCAAGCTGGCGCCGGCGCTCAAGTCGATCTGCACCGCCGCGACCGAGCAGGCCCGTCAGGAGCCGGCGGTCTCCGATCTCGGTGCCCGCCACCCGGCGATCGTGCAGACCTTGCAGCGGTGCCGGCTGGTAAGGCAGGGGCTCTTCGTCAGGAGTGCACCGCCGTCCTCATCTCGGGCGGGAACGCCAGACAGGGCGTGAACTCGGGCCAGCCCCCAGGAGGGAGTTCTGGGAGCCTTGCAGGCTCCGAGTCAGCGCGTTTGAGGGGGCGATGCAGGCTTTTCCTGGTCGTCAAGGGTGCTGCCGAGGAGCACGTAGGAGGCGGGGTTGCGGGAACGCAGGATCAGAGTCCAGGCGGCGGCGGACAGGGCGAGTGCCACCACCAGCCATGGAAAGCTGTTGACGAGGGTAGATTCGGTGCCGGCAAGGGTGTCGAAGTTGAGCCAGATCAGCACGCTTGCTGCCAGCAGGCCTGTGCAGGCGATGGACGGCGCGGCAATGGTGCGCCACCAGTGCCTGGCAGGGGCGTTCCAGAAGTAGACGATGATTGCGCCGGAGACCAGCACCTCCAGGAACACGATGCCGAGGGTGGAGACACCACTCATCGTGGTGGTGAGGTTTCGGTAGGGATCAAGGCCTGCCAGGGCATAGGCGGCGACCACTGCGACGCACAGGGCCGACTGGATGAGGCTCGCGGTGTGCGGTGAACGGTGACTGGGGTGCGCACGGCCGACCGCTTTGGGCATGAGACCTTCCCGGCCCAGCGTGTAGAGATATCGGGCGGAGGCGTTGTGGGCTGCCAGCAGGCAGGCGAAGGCCGATGTGATGATCAGGACGGCGAGGATCGACATCATGGTGGTGCCGAGGTAGCTGCGGGCCAGCCCCAGAAAGAGCAGTCCTTGCTTCTCCTCAGCGGTGGCGCGGGCATTGTCGACGCCCAGCGCGCCGACCGCGATCCAGGACGTCAGGCAGAAGAAGACGCCGATCACCAGGACGGAGACGTAGGTGGCGCGGGGGATGCTGCGTTCCGGGTTCCGGGTCTCGCGGGCGTACACGGCGATGGCCTCGAACCCGCAGAACGAGCCGAAGGCGAACATCAGGGCCACGCCGGGCGCGCCGGAGAACACGGTGTGCGGGGCAAAAGCGGTGGTGGGGAATGCCGAGGCGCCTTCGGTGATCATGATTGCCGCGTCCAGGACCACCAGGATCGAGATCTCGAGGGTCATGAGAACCGCGAGTATGCGTCCGGACAGCTCGATCCTGCGATAGCCCATGACCGCCATCACCGCGATGAACAGGAAGCTGAAGGGCCACCAGGGCGGGCTGCGGTCCAGGAGCATCTGGATGACGAGTGGGGTGAAGTAGCCGATGCCTCCGGCGAGAGCGATGGCCAGGGCGTTGTAGGCGATGAGCGCGAGCGCTCCGGCGGCGGCTGCCGGTGGGCGGCCGAGTGATCTGAGGATGTAGGTGTAGAACCCGCCACTGGAGGAGACCCGCCGACTGATCGCGGCGTAACCGACGGCGAAGCAGAGGAGGGTCACGGTCGCCAGGACGTAGGTGCCGGGAACGCCTGCCCCGTTTCCGATCGATATCGACAGGGGGACGGTGCCGGCGATGGCGACCAGCGGGGCTGCAGCGGATAGGGACAGAGCGGCTACCTTGGGGGTGGACAGTTCGCCGCGCAGGCCCGGCTGGGCTCTGCCGTCTGCGGACGGGTCTTGCGGGTTCCGGATCAACGTGGATCGACTCCCTGGAGAGCGGCCTCGTCTCGCGGTGACGGAGCTGGGGCCGTCGATCAGCCGGGGCGGAATGCGCGGCATCCGCCGTCTGCGCGTCGGGAGCATCGGGGCCTCGCGGCGCCCAAACTGAACACGTCAAAAGATCTACGCTCGGCGCGCGACCTGTTCAGACCGGTATAGCACCTTCCTTATCATTTAGCCCTGGATGAGCGATTCATCGGAGAGGGCGAGGGCGCAACCCGGCTCAAGGCCCCAGGCACGCCAGCACCCCGCCTCGGCCTCCAGCACATGCCGGGCCCGCAGTCGGGGACGCCCGAGGACCCACGGCCGCATCGCCGTGGTCGCCAGGACCACCAGCTCGCGGTCCAGGTAGGCCACATCGATCGGAAAGCGCATACCAAGGGTATGAACCGCGGAGGCCGGTGACAGCAGGAGCGCACCGTCGATGCCGTCCAAGCCCAGCAGCCCCCTGGCTCGCGCCCGCACGGACGTCGCGGTCCGGACCCGGCCCACCTGCCGGCCGTCCACGCACAAGATCATGCCCCGGGCGTCGCGGGACTCTATACGCAGCTGCACCTGTCCACACCCCGCATTTCGATCAGCGGTGCCGCCCCCGGCCGACAAAGAGCCGACGGGCCCCGAGCAGGAGCGTCGCGCCCAGGCCCAGGACGGTCAGGGCCACTCCGACCAGCAGGCCCGACGGGGGCTCGTCCCCGGTCTGGGCCAACCGGCCGGTGCCCGCGTCTGCCGACGCAGAGGCAGTGGCCTGCGACCGGCTGCCAGGCCCCGAGGACGCAGCCGTCCCGATTTCTCCGGCCGGTGAACCGGTTGTTGCCACGGCCACCGGAGACGTGCGGGATACAGATGCTGTCGGCGCCGGGGACACAGGTACGGGATCAGACGGCACGGGTGTGGGGTGCGGGTCGGCCGAAGGTGTCGGCGGGCTGCCAACCGGGTCGGGAGACGGTACCGGGTCGGTAGGGGTGTCCGAGGGGCTGGGCGGTACCGGCGTGGTCGGGATGTCCGTCGGCGTAGGCGGCACCGGGTCGGTGGGTGTGTCCGACGGGCTGGGCGGTACCGGGTCGGTAGGGGTGTCCGAGGGGCTGGGCGGTACCGGCGTGGTCGGGATGTCCGTCGGCGTAGGCGGCACCGGGTCGGTGGGCGTGTCCGACGGGCTGGGCGGTACCGGCGTAGACGTCTGGGAGGGGGCAGGCGCCGTGGCGGTCTCGCTGGGTGTATCCGATGGGTCGGGCGCCACCGGCGTGGCCGTCTGCGAGGGGGTGGTCTCACTGGGCGAGGGCTTGGCGGTCAGTGGGCTGGGCTCAGAGAAGGTGGCCGTGTGCGTGGCGTTGCGCGACGGCGAGGTTTTGGCGGTTGTCGGCGTGTCCGGCTGTGACTCACTCTGCGACACAGTAGGCGGCGCGGGCGTCATGGTGGTCGGCAGCAGTGAACCCGCCGACGGGGTGGGCCCCGGGTCCGGCGTGTCCGCAGCCGCCGCTGTGATGATGCCGAGAACCGGGACGCTCGTGAGCAGCGCGATCGCGGTGCCTTGAACAACGGTGCGCGCCGTGCGTGCCACGAATACCTCCATCGACGGGACCGGCTACCGAACGGGAGCCGCGCTACCCGCTGATGTGAATTCAGAACCGGACGTGCCGTCGTTTCAATGGATTCGGTGACTTATGGGGCCCTGGGCCCAGGTGCGGCCCGGACAAGTCGACCCATGGGCCCATGCCCGGCTCCTGTGGTGCCCGTTATGGTCCCCGGAACGTGGTTCCCCAAGGTGCTTGGCAGGAACGGTCCTCATTCTCGTCCGTGCCGCGACGCCCGGGTGTCCGCCCTTTCTGGGACGACGCGGAACGCCACGGCCGGCACAGACGAGGACGTTGCGATGGAAGCCATCCGACCCAGGCCGAAGACACTTGAGTGCCCCGGTCCCGCAGACGGCTGGTGGGAGGAACGGGACGCCTTCGTCCGCCGGCTCTACGAGAGCTACGGCGACTGCCTGCTGAACTACGTCGGCCGGCTCGTTCCCAACGACCCGCACAGCGCCGAGGACATCGTCCAGGAGACATTCCTGCGAGCGTGGTTCCACTCCGCCACACTGGCGCCGCAGCAGACCTCCCCTCGCCCGTGGCTGTTCACAGTGGCCCGCAATCTCGTCATCGACTCCGTGCGGCGCAAGCACGCACGCCCGTACGAGGTGAGCGCAGAGGAAATGGCAGACCTACCGGACGAGGAGGGCCTGGACAACGCCCTCCTGGGACACATGCTCGCCGACGCCTTGGCACAGCTCCTCCCGGCCCATCGGGAAGTGCTACTGCACGTGCACTACCTGGGCCGATCCGGTCCGGAAGCAGCGGCACTACTGGGCGTCCCACCGGGCACGGTCAAATCGAGGATGCACAAGGCGGTCCGGGCCATGCGCCGTGTCTTGCACGAGCGCGGGATCAGCGGGGTGGCGGGCCTTTGAAACCGGCCCGCAGGACGCTGCTGCCGGGGGCGGCCGTGCTCGCGGCACTCGGCGTCGCGCCGACGGCGTCCGCCCTCACCCCGGCCGACAGCAGCCCGGCACCGCCGTATCCCAGTGCGCTGATCAGCAACATCGGAACCGACCGAGTGGCCAACCTCTTCCCCCGGGGCCGGACAGCCGACCGGCTCCCGGTCGTGGCCCAGCAGACCGGCGGCGAGTGGAGCCAGATCTGGCAGGTCGGCCGCTACGAGGGCGGGACCGTGCTGGAGGTGCGAACGCCCGAGGGCCAGGTACGCGTGCTGGAAGAAGACTCGGGCACACTGGCAACCGGGGCCGTATTCCACGGAACCAGTGAGCAGATCTGGTCGCTGGAGGCCGTCTCCCAGGGCTACCGCATCCACAACACCCGCTACGGCAACTGCCTGACCGACCTCGGCCCCGCACGCCAGCTGGCCGGACGGCCCTGCGGCACCGATCAGGCGCAGGTCTGGCGCTTCGATCCCGTCACCCCTGCCGACAGCCCGCCCGCCACCCCGGATTCCTCGCCGCCTTCCGCTCCCGCGGCCTCCCCGTCATCCGGCCGTCTCGGGCTCGGCGCGGCGGTGGCCGCATCCGCAGCCGTCCTCATGCTGCTGGGCACCCTGCTGCTGCGCCACACCCGCAGACGCAAGGCCGGCCCACGAGGCCCGGGCCGTTCCCGGGTCCCGGCGAGGCGCAAGCGTGCGGCGGACGCACTCCGCTTGGCGGCGCACCTCGCGGACCACCGCCTTGCGCTCCTCGCCGACCAGGTCGTCAACGCGGCCGAAGCAGTGACCGACAACAGCGGGGTCGCACCGACACCCTGGGCATATGCGGTGCTCTGTGCCGACCAGCACGTCACCGTCAAACTGGCGGGCACCGACCTGCCCGAGCCGCCCGGGCCCTGGCGGCGCAGCAGCGATATCCGCACCTGGTCCCTCCCCCGGGATGCGATCGCCGCCCTGCCCGCACCGTCCGGGGATACGCCGTCCTGCTACGTCGTTCTGGGGTCGGCCGATCATGCAAGCGTGCTCGTCGACCTGTTCCGGGCCCCCGGCCTGATCGCCCTCGGCGGGGACCAGGCGCGACGCGCGGCCGTGGCACGATCGCTGATCCGCCAGATCACCGCCGGGCATCGCTCCCTACCGGTGGCACTGCACCTGAGTGGCGACCTCGCACCGGACGGCCGCACGCTGTCGTCCCTGCTCGACGAGCTGGCCGCCTCGCCGGACACCGGTGAGGCAGCAGTGCTGTTCTGCGCCGAACCTTCACCCGAAGACACCCTGCGGTTGGAGCAGTTCCTGGCCGACCGCCGGTGGCTGCGCGCCGTCGTGGTCGGAGCCGACCCCCCTGGTACCCGGTGGGTCCTCGAGGCCGCGCAGGACGGGACTCTCACCGCCACGCCACTGGGCCTGACCGTCAGAACCGCCTACGGCGACGCGGCCCACCCGGACCCGGCGCCGCCCGCCTCCGCGCCCCCACCTGTGCCCGTCCTTCCCGCCGGGCTGCGCCGAGTGTCTCCCTGACCCGCGCTCGCCACCACCATCCCGAGGAGCCGGTATGACCGAGCTGCAGCGACTCTTCCTCAGCACGGCCCGACCCGACGACGCCGTCAGTGACGTTGCCGTCGGGGTGACCCCGGACATGCAGGTGGCCGCGCTCACCGAAATCCTGGCCCACCACTGGGGTGCTCCGGTGACCGACCTGTACCTGGGCACCACCTTGCTCGACCCCGGGGCGCGTCTGGACGAGGCTCCGCTCCGCGACGGCTGTGTGCTCGGTGTGGACGCCCCGGCGACGGCCAACGGGCATGCACGGGCCGGCCAGGTCCGCGGCCGGGGCCCCGTGCTCGCCGAATTGCGCGTCGTCTCGGGGCCCGGAGCCGGGCTGGTGTACCGGCTCCGGGCGGCGGTGTACGACATCGGATCGCTCGATGGCTGCGCGATCCGGCTTCGGCAAGAGGGAGTGCCCGAACGGGCTGTCAGCCTCACCGTGGGCCCCGACGGGGTCCTGTGTGTCTCACCTGGACCTGACCCGGGGGCACTGCTGGACGGCGAGGCCCTCGTCGCGCAGGAGCCCTGCCCCGCCGGCACTCAGCTGGCCCTGGGCACCGTTCTGCTGGAGATCACCGCCCCGTCCGCTGCCGACGCGGCCGTCCAGCCCTCACAGGGCGAACTCGGTCTCGACTACAACAGGCCGCCGCGCATCCACCCGCTGCCCGTCTCCCATCGCTTCCGCCTGCCCACGCCACCCGCCCGGCCGGCCCGCAGACCCCTGCCCGTCTTGATGGCTGCCGCGCCGCTGGCCATGGGCATCGCCATGGCGGTGTTCTTCCGTCACCCCTACTTCCTGCTGTTCGCCTGTTTCAGCCCCGTGATGGCCATCGCCTCGTACGTCAACGACCGCCGACACGGAAGACTCAGCTACCGCCGGCAGTGCCTGGAGTACCAGGAGCGACTCGCCTGCGCGGAGGACGACATTGCCGCCGCCGTGGAGTCGGAGCGCCTGATCAGACGCTCCTCCCACCCCGACCCGGCGCAGGCCGCCCTCACCGCCTGCGGGCCCGGCCGCCGCCTGTGGGAGAGGCGACGCAAGGACACGGACTGGCTGGTACTGCGGGTCGGCACTGCGGACCAGCCGTCCGACGTGGTGGTGGAGAACATGGCTCCCGAGACGACGGCGCCAGAGGACCCGCCGGTGATCCGGGACGCCCCGGTGCTGCTGCCCCTCACCGAGGCCGGCGTGGTGGGCATCGCGGGCACCGCCGCCGTCCGTCTCCCCCTCAGCCGGTGGCTCATTGCCCAGGCCGTGACCCTGCACAGCTCACGCGACCTGCGGCTGTGCCTGCTGTGCCCGGGCGGCCGGGAGGAGGACTGGAGCTGGATCCGATGGCTGCCGCATGCCCGGCCGTGGGCAGGGCCCGGGCCCGGGGCTGCGGTCGGCACCGACCCCGAGACGGTCGGCCACCGGGTCACCGAGCTGGTCTCCCTCATCGAGGAACGCGCCCGTGCCCGCCGGTCCGCGTTCGGCGCGGCCTCCGCCGCCGGACCGGACATCCTGGTCGTCCTCGACGGCGCGCGCGGCCTGCGCGACGTCCCCGGCGTCGTCCAGGTCCTGCAGGAGGGCCCGGCCGTGGGAGTGTTCAGCATCTGCCTGGACCGCCTGGAACGGCTGCTCCCGGAAGAAGCCCACGCAGTCGTGGCCGAGGAGGCCGGCGGCGTCACCGTGCGCATCCAGGGGCACGACCCGGTCCACCGGGCACGGGCCGACCTGGTGGACGCCGCCTGGTGCGAGCGCATCGCCCGAGCGCTCGCACCGATACGCGATGTGAGCGTCGGCGACGAGACGGCGCTACCAGCCTCGGTACGCCTGGTCGACTTGCCGGGTTGGGGCCCGCTCACCCCGGATGCGCTGCGCGATCGCTGGACACGACAGCCCTGCGGCACGTCGGTCGTCCTCGGCGCCGGATACGCGAACCCGTTCACGGTGGACCTGGTCCGCGACGGGCCGCACGCCCTGATCGCAGGCACAACCGGGGCCGGCAAGTCGGAGCTACTGCAGTCCCTCGTGGTCTCGCTCGCCCTGGTCAACCGCCCCGACGAGTTGTCGTTCGTCCTGGTGGACTACAAGGGCGGCAGTGCCTTCAAAGACTGTGCACGACTGCCGCACGTCCTCGGCATGGTCACCGACCTGGACGCGCACCTCACCGAACGAGCCCTGGAATCGCTGAGCGCCGAGCTCCACCGCCGCGAGCACATCCTGGCAGCCGCCGCCGCCAAGGACATCGAGGAGTACCAGGCGATGCGCGCCGCAGACCCGTCGCTGCCTGCGCTGGCCCGCCTGGTCCTGGTGATCGACGAGTTCGCCACCCTGGTGCGGGAGGTGGAGCGATTCGTTCCCGGCCTGGTCGGCATCGCCCAACGGGGCCGCAGCCTGGGCCTGCACCTCGTCCTCGCCACCCAACGACCCACTGGCGTGGTCAACGGCGACATCAGGGCCAACACCAATCTGCGCATCGCCCTGCGGGTGACCGAGGCAAGCGAGAGCCACGACGTCATCGACTGCAACGACGCGGTGACGATCTCCACCAACACGCCGGGCCGGGCACTGGCCAGACTCGGCCACGGCCAAATGGTGCCGTTCCAGGCGGGCTTCGTGGGAGCCCCATGCGATGACAGGCCACAGGCCGCGCCACAGGGATGGGCACTCGCCATCCCCTGGCACCAGCTGGGACGCCCCGTGGCGCCTCCGGTGGCCCCCGCCGCGGACGGCGCTCCGCCCGGCCGCACCGATCTCTCCCTCCTCGTCGATGCCATCAGCTCTGCTGCCGCCGGCCTCGGCCTGGAACGCGCCCCCAGTCCCTGGCTCCCCCCACTGCCCGACGTGCTCCTCCTGGAGGACCTGCCCGCACCACCGGCCGCCACCGGCGCTCTCGCCCCCGTCCCGTACGGCCTGGTCGACGAACCCGCGCACCAGCGACAGGCCCCCCTCACGATGGACTTCGCCTCCTTCGGCCACCTGTCCGTGATGGGCGCACCGCGCTCCGGACGGTCCCAGGTGCTACGGACCCTGGCCGGCGCCCTCGCCCGTGCTCATTCCTGCGCGGACGTCCATCTCTACGCCATCGACGCCGCCGGCGGCGCACTGACCGTTCTGCAGGAACTGCCGCACTGCGGCGCCGTCGTGCCCCGCGGCGATCTGGAACGCATCGAACGGCTGCTGGCCCGGACCGCCGAGGAGCTGCACCGCCGGCAGACCGCCCTGGCAGAGCACAGCGCAGCCGACATCACCGAGCTGCGCGGCGCCCTCCCGGAGGAACGCAGGCCACCGCACCTGGTGCTGATGATCGACGGCTGGGACGCGCTGTTCGCCGTGCTGACCGAATTCGACGGCGGACGCCTCTTGGAGCAGGTCGTCCTGCTGCTGCGCGAGGGCGCCGCCGCCGGAATCCATCTGGTGATGACTTCGGATCGGGCTCTGCTCGGCGGCCGGATCGGGAGCCTCAATGACAACAGGCTTCTGCTGCGTTTGGCGGAACGCACCGACTACACCGGCATCGGCCTGTCCAGCAGCCGACTGCCCACCGTCATCCGCCCCGGAATGGGCTGGCTCTCCCGCGGCGGTGCCGCCATCCAGATCGCTGTCCTGAGCGCGGACCGCCGCGGCCAGAGCCAAGCCGACGGCCTGCGGCGGATCGCTGCCACCGCAGTGGCACGGGACGCGAACGTGCCCGCGGCTCTGCGCCCCGGACGGATCGCCTCGCTGCCCTCCGCGATCGGCTTCACTGAAGCGCTCCAACAAGTACCGGAACCCCTGCGGCGCCCGCTGTGGGCCATGGTCGGCGTGGGCGGGGACGACCTGTCCGTACACGGCATCGACCTCGCAGGGCGATCGGGCGTGTGCGCGGTGGCCGGACCGTCCGGGTCCGGCCGCAGCACATTGCTGCTGACCATGGGGCTGTCGCTGCTCGCCGGCGGCACACGGCTGATCGTGCTCGCGCCCCGCCCCTCCCCCGTCAGGCGGCTGGCCGAACTGCCCGACGTCCTGGCCGTCCTCACCGCCCCCGACCCGTCGGCCGCCGACCTGCACGCTGTCCTGAGCGCCACGACAGGCCCGACGGCCCTCCTGGTCGACGACGCCGACCTGCTCGATCGCAGCGGCATCGACCCCGCGCTGCGGGAGATCGTGGCAACCGGCCGCGACCGGGCCATCGGCCTGGTGTACGCAGGAACCGGAGACCTCCTCGGCCAGGTGATGATGGGGTGGCTGGGAGACGCCCGGCGCGCCCGCCAAGGGGTCCTGCTCAGCCCGCAGAGCATGGTCGAAGGCGACCTGATCGGCGCCAGGCTCTCACCGGACCTGGTGCGCCGCCCGGTGCGGCCCGGCCGGGCCTACCTGACGGACCCTCGCTCGGCCGCACCCGTCTCCGTCCTTGTACCGCACACGACGCTGCGGGTGCCCGGCCCCCGCCGGCCCGCCTGACAGCCATCGGGTCAGAGGTAGCTCTTGTCCCAGTCGTCCGCAACGAGCGCGCGCATCGCCCGTTCGAAGCCGTTTGCCACCCACTGCACCCCGGCGTCGCCACCGAGAAGGATGTCGCCGTTCTCCGCGAGCAGGACGGTCTCCTCGGTATCGAAGGCCAGACCCACCGGTACCACAGCGAGGCCGGACCGGCGGGCATAGTGGCGGACGTTCGCCGGGTGCACATCGAGGGCGCTCTCCACGTCGGTGGCAAGTTCGACGTCCAGGACCCCTCGGAACGACCAGGTGACGGACAGCCCGCTGTAGCGCGCCAGGAATTCCCGGAGCACGGGAGTGACCTCGTAACCGGACTCCCGGTAACGCGCGCAGGCGTCGTCCACATCCACCGGCTGATACTCGAACTCCACAGCGCCCGCAAGAACGTTTTCCATCCCGAGCCGGAGAGGACGGTTCTCCTCAGTCATCCTGTCAGCACCTTTCCCACAAAATCAGGCACCCACGAGGCGCAGTTGACGCACATTTTAAACTTCTTCCCGCGTGCATTCACCGTGATGATATACAAGTCACTGGGATCGGCTCCGCCATTGATGGCACTGGTGCACATGCGCCCCTCCGCACAGACGCCCGGCGGCCGACCGGCAGGGTGCAGCGATTCCTGTGGCAGGGCGGCCAGGACGGAGTCGGCCAGCCCCTCGGCGGATCCGCTCTCGCCAAAGAAGATCCGCCCGCTGGCCCGGTCGACTCCCGCGCTGAAAGCCCCGGGAAGCGTGTCGCGCACACCGTCGGAAATCTCCTTCTCCACTTGGCCGATGCGGTCCTTGGCCAGCCCTATCAGGTGCTTGCGCACTTGGTCGTCCGAACCACCCAGGATTCCCGGGGGCGCGTGCACGACGGCCTCGTCGGCGCGCCGGAGCGGCGGCACCAGACCTGCGTCGTTCAAGTCGACGGGCAATGCCACAGGGCGGTGGACGTCCGCGACATGCTGCACGACGCTCCCGCCCCACGGGACGGACTCAGCCCTACCCGGGGCATGCCCCTTGGCCGGCGAGCCGGGCCGCGTCGGGTCGGGCGTCGGCCAGTGCAACCCCGGCACGTCCGTAGCCCCAGTCGGCGCCCCGGGCACGGGCGGAGTTCGGGCAACGTCCGGCGAGCCGGGCCGCGTCGGGTCGGGCGTCGGCCAGTGCACCCCCGACATGTCCGCTGCGCCGGTCAACGCCCCGGCGCCCTCGGGCGCCGGGGCAGGCACACGCACGGTGAAGACGACCGGGTGGGTGAGGTGATGGGGCACCGCCAGTGGTGTGGCTTTATCGGGTCCGATGCCCTGGCCGAGGTCAACCAAGGTGTCTGCGCTGGCGCTGAACGACGCGTCCCCCAGCGGGCTGCGGTCCTGTTTGGCGAGCCCCTGGTCGGCGAACGCGATGTCACTGCTCGGCTCGGCCTTGCCCACGTCGGCAGGGTGGTCTGGCAGGAGGAGGCCGCTTGGGCCGGAGGTATAGCCGGTGCCGTCCCAGGCGGCCGTGTCGGACGGCACCAGCAGACCGTGGTCGGTGAGTTTCAGTGGCCCTCCGCCGCCCAGGGCGGTGTCGCCCGGGCGGAGTCGGAGTGCCGAATCTGCCCCGTGCGCAGCGCCGGTGAGAACGTCCGAGGCCAACGACGCAGAGTGGGAGGAGAATCCGAGACCGCGTTCCAGGATTCCCTTGCCGAACGCGCCGGCCACGCCGTAGGCCTTGATCTCGTTGGCAGTCACGGGAAGAAAGACGCCGATCCACCGCCAGTCCCGCAGTTGCTCCCAGGCGGCTGCCGGCAGCGCGTGCGCGGTGTCGATGAGGCCCGCGCCGATCCTGCCGAGGTAATCGGGGGTGAGCCGCAGCCCGTTCAGGATGAGGTCCCGGCCGCGCCACACCACAGTGGCAGGAACCATCACCGTGGTCTGCGCGAGGTTCGCCAGGGTGGACAGCGGCGCCTCCAGAAGGCCGTGGCCGATCTCCGAGGTGGCCTTCACCAGGCTGATCACCCCGTCCGTGCCAGTCGTGAGCACCGCCTTCGCCGCGCCGGCCGCGGATGTGGCGAGCCGGCTGACTTGCTCCAGGCCGAGCAGCGGCTTGGTGGAGGGCGCGAGGATGCCCAAGCCAGCCAGCAGGAAGTCGCCGACGGTGCTCCGACCTTCGGCGAGGTCCACCCCTGCCTTGACGAACTGGGCTGCTCCCAGGCCCCAGGCCATCAGGCCCAACGGGCCGCCGAAGATCAGCGCCGGAATGGTGACCGCCGTGGCAATCCATCCCACCACGGTCCAGAACGTGTCCCAACAGCTGCTGCCGTCCCGGAACTCCGGCGCTGCCGCCGTCGCATCCCGCACCGCCGCAGCCGCTGCGGACGCCGCCGCGTCCGCCTCGGCCGCCGCTTCGCGTGCCTGCTCGCGGAAGCGGGTCATCGACTCCTGCCAGGCGGCGGACCTGGCGGGATCGGTACCGTCCGGGGTCGGCCCGAGCGCCGATGCTCCGGCCAGCGCCGCATCCGCGCGCGGCTGCTGTTCGGCCAGCGCCGACCGGAAGTCGTCCACCGCCGCGGCCGCCTGGCCGAACGCCGACGCGATGGCGGCGACATACTGCGGGACCAGAGCATCCATCTTCCCGCGCAACGCGTCGGCGGTCTGCCCGACAAAACCGCCATCGGCCACCGACCGGAACGCGGCCTGGACCAGTGCATCCAGTCGGCCTGCGAGATCCGCGACCTGGTTCAGGCGGTTGGCTGTCGCCGCCAACTGGTCAAGATCGCCCGGCACCGGGTCGGACGACAGACCCAGCACAGACCAGTCAGCTGGCCGAGCACCCATCGACACCTCCGGGATTCTCCCCCTGCCCTCAGCAACGCACCGCGACGACCGCACGGTTCGCCGGGCCGAACCCCTGGCCGGCCTCTTGCGTAGTACTCGGTGAATGTCCGGTCAGCCCCCGGCAGCCGGTCACGAGGCAGCCCGGCGACGGTTAGGTGCGACGGCGAGGAGGACGCGTGACGGATCTGTCGATCGACTACGGTCTGCTGGCGAACCTCGCCTCCACGGCCCGCAAGGCCGCCGATCTGCTGCAGCAGATGTCCGGCTCCACCGCGTCCGCCTACCTTTCCGACGACGGCCGGCTCAGCCAGGGTGGCACCAGTACCGCCGAACTGGGCCGCCAGCTCGACGACTTCCACTCCCGCTGGTCCACCGCCCTGTCCAACGCCGCGGACAAGGCCAAGAGCCTCGGTGACCTCACCGACCAGCTTGCCAAGGAATGGTTCGACGCGGACGCCGGCTTCGCGGCCCAGTTCCTCGCCAAGATCTCCTCGGTACGCGGCGAGCTCCTGGAATACCGCACCAAGCACCCTCTCAGCGCGGAGGAAGAACAGCAGCTGCCCGATGTACTGCGCCACGTCGGCTGGTATGCCAAGACCCTGCCCGGCGGAGCCTCTCAGGCGGCGATCCGACACCCCGACGGCACCACCGTGATCACCGTGAACGGCCCCACCGGCCTGTTGTACTCCCAGACCATCAGGGCCGACGCCGGCAATGCCCACATGGCCATCCGGCACGGCGACGGCCGGACGCAGACCATCGACCTCGTCCGGAACCCGGACGGGTCGCAGACCCAGACCGTGGTGGCCGACGGGAAGACCACCGTCTTCAAAGCCGCCCCTGGCAGCGACGACTTCACGCAGGTCAGCGGAAGCGACCTGGACCCGAAGGCGCCGACCCCACTGGCACCGGCGGGATCCAACCAGAGCTACTGGTGAACCGCCGCACGAGTGCGAACGTTATCCAAGACAGGTATCTTGCCCGGCGACCCAGGAGAAGCAATGTCCTCGAACATATCCGTTGACTACGACGCCGTACAGCAGATGGCCCGCCAGCTCGCCACGTCCGCCGACAACATCACGACGCAGACCCAGGCCCTGCGCGGCCAGTTCAGCCAGCTCGTCACGTCGCCGAGCCTGCATCTCGACCAGACGAGCGGGCCTCTCCACGAGCACTACCAGCAGTTCGACGCGATCCTTGCGAGCAACGTGAAAGGGCTGCAGGAGTTCGGGGGGTTCCTGAACAACATCGTCGCGGCAATGCAGGACATGGACGGGAAGATCGCGAAGTCGATCGCCACATGAGTCCACACGGGGCCCGCCCCGTAGTCCCGGCCGGGCCCGGTGTCGTTGAGGCAGTGGGCCCTGGGGCCGCAGGCCGCCCGCTGGCTAGGGTTCTGTGCCGTATGGCACATGACGTGCCGACAGCCTGCCCCGGATCGTCCGGGAATCCGTGATCCGGCCGGAGGCCCTGCTCGTGTCCATCACGCCCGAAGGACTCGTCACCAAGATCCTCACCGGGATCGAGTACCCCTCCGGCCACGAGGACGGCCTCCTCGTCCAGGCCCACACCTTCCACGGCCTTGCCGCGGACCTGCGCGCCCTCCACGAACGCCAACAGGCCCAGAGCACCTACGTTCCGGGCTGGCACGGCCCCGGCTACGACGCCCACCGGCAGGCACTGGACCGCATCCTCGGCGAACGCGGCGGCCTCCTCGCCCTCGCGGACCACGCCGACGCGATCGGCCACGGCATCACCTCCACCGCAGGCTCGACCGCCAAGGCCAAGTACCAGTTCGCGCTCACCATCAACTGGGTCCTGGCCTCCGCCGCATGGGCGATCTACTGCGCCGCCTTCACCGCCGGCGCCTCCCTGACCTGGCTGACCGCGATCGAAGCGGCCGCCCGCACCGCGCTGGGCCAGATCGGCCAGTGGCTCATCCGCGCGATCGCCGCGGCCGGCATGGGCGCCGCACTCGTCGCCGGCACCGACGCCGCCGCCCAGGGCCTCACCATCGCCAGCGGCTACGCAGACCACTTCGATGTCGAGTCCTTCCTGATGTCCGTGGCCGCGGGCGCCATGGGCGGCGCCATCGGTCTCGTCACCGGCGCCCTCGCGGGTGCTGCCGAATTCGAGGCCCTCGGCACCACCAAGCTCACCACCGGCCTGCTCGGACAGGTCCTCGTGCAAGGAACCAGCGGCTTCGCCACCCAGCTGGTCATGAGCGCCGCCGAGGGCCACCTCAACACCGACTGGGGCGGATTCGTCGCCGGCGCCACCGGCGCCCTTTCCGGCCACGCCGTCGCTCGCCACAGCCTCACCACGGACCGCCCCGCACCCACCGAACGGGCGGGCGAGGCCGCACTCCCCGGGGACACACCGCCCGGGGATGGCGGCCGCCCCTCAACCACCACCCCCGAGCCCTCCACACCCACCGACTGGACGAGCACAACCTCACTCCTTGGGGAGGTAACCCCAGGAGACAGCACCCTCTCGTACGGCGACGGCGGACACGTTACGAAAGACGCGCCACCCACCTACGAGGAGACGATCGCAGCCGTCGTCGCCGGGCTGTGGTCAACCGTCCGCGAGAAGCAGGTCCCTCTCGACGCCAAGGCCGCCGGGCGCATCGAAGGGCAGGCCGACCACCCGGCCACCGCTACGCATGACGACCCGACCTCCCAGGAGTTGGCCCAGCCCATCGAATCCGACACCGGGAAGGTGGTGGCCTCCACACCACTTGAACCGACCCGTGCGCTCAGCGAACCGGCACAGCCGACGCCATACCGGCCCGGCAGCCTCGAGAGCACAGCCGGACCGGCCGCTGGCCACCACGCCCCGGACACCGCCGTGCCCGCCGACCGCACCGGCGATACCACCGCAGATAACCCCGGCACGGCAACCGACCGCCAACCGACGCCCCCCACCGCAACACACCCCGGACAGAACGACACCATCCCCACCGACACCCCGCCGCGGTACACCCCCACCCCAGAGACCACACCGACCAGCCACACCGCGGCCGCAGAGCAGCCTGAACCGCACACGTCGGATTCCAACCCGACCGACCACCAGCGCCACGCCCCGAACACCGCCGTGCCCGCCGGCCCCACCGGCCCCACCGGCCCCACCGGCGATACCACCGCAGACAACCCCGGCACGGCAACCGACCGCCAACCGACGCCCCCCACCGCAACACACCCCGGACACAACGACACCATCCCCACCGACACCCCGCCGCGGTACACCCCCACCCCAGAGACCACACCGACCAGCCACACCGCGGCCGCCGCCACCGTTCCTATCGCCGACAGCCCGACGGCGGCGGGTTCGCCGCAGCCGGGCGGCGGCTCAGGGCCCACCTCACGTGCCGAATCGGCTGTGCAGGTCGCGGCCGGGGACCGGGCCGCGCCGCAGATCATGGGACCGGGCACACCAGCGGGAGTCCCGTTGGATGCCATACGCCCTACGGATCCAGCGGTCATCGCCGGGGCTGTTCCCGGGGTTCCCGACCTTGCGGTTCACGAGGCTCACGGCGGTCCGGCGGTCCGGTCCGATCTCCAGACGGACACACTCTCAGCGGGCCTCCTACCATCGGCCGGACAGTATGCCGCCACGGCACCCGGACACGGCTGGACGGTGCCTGCGGGGGACGCCGAACTCCGGGAGCCGCACACATCGGCTGCCGCGGAGGCTTCGGCAGCAGAAGGCGCGCGGAATGGTGCCGAAAGCCGTGTACGGAGCGAGGCCGTGCTGGCTTCCATTCTGAACCCACAAGTTTCTCAGGTAGCGGCAGGTCCGGGCCGCGCCGAAGGTCCACGCCTCCCGAGCGCCCGTCCCGCCCCACGAGAGGCGGCTATGCGCGACCAGAGCCGTCAAGAGATACGCCACGTGCTCAGCCCTCAGGATGACGTGGCAGGCGCGGGCGTGAACAACAGGTCTGTCTACGACCCAGAGGTCATCGCTGAAGTCCTCATGCGACGGCCTCTCCAGATCTGGTCGGCAGGCTGGGATCCGTACGGGTTCGGGTATCGGAGGCAGGCGTTCGCACAGGCCGGCGTTACGGAATGCGGCGGAACGCGCGACACCGAGAGCCATCGCGCGACGACTGTAGGCCGCGAGTTCTACCAAAACCATTCCACTGGAACGCTGAGGCAAGCAGCTCTCGAGGGCGCCGAGCACATGGTAAATAGGTTCGCAGAACGAGTCGAAAGCGGCCAGGTGAAAAGCTTCTCCGCAGCATGGGACTACGCCAAACGGGACATATCGAGAAATGTCGATAAGGCAGTCAATGGATACTACAAGGCATTCATGGACTCGGATTGACCGGGAGGCGTCCGAGAGCCTCCTGGCTGCCGGCCCCTTCCGTCCGGCATTGAGCCTCTTTCATCCTGTCTCGGCAGGGTGAACGGCTCGCCAGGATGGGCACGGGTGACGCAGCAGGGCCCCTCGCCGTTGCGGTGGTGATCTCACTCAGCACCGCGACACCCGAGGGGCCCTGTTGGTTCCGTTCCTGCCATTGCACGACGTCCCGCACGAGCACGTGGCCTGGCCGATCTACACCCGAAGGCTTGAACTGAACTCGCCCTGGCGCACGTCTGGTTGATTCAAGCAGGCCCTGCTCGCCCGGGCCCATCTGCGGAAGAATGAGACTCTTGCGGGACGTCGAGCATGGCTCGTTATGGAGCCAAGCGAGGCTCCTCGGTCGAAGCATGGTGCGTAGAGAACACCAGCGCAACGACCAGGAGCCCCGCCTGTTATTCCACCCTTCCTGACCAGGTATTTCACCCTGCAGAGGCAGGATGAGAGAGGTTCACTGGTCAACGGCCGCCGGTGAACTGGGAGATGTCGATGCCGGAGCCAACGAAGAGAGCGCCACCGAGAAGCAGAACGGTCGCGGGCAGGAGTACGAGGGTGACGACGGCACTGACCTGCGGGACGGCCCGGGCAGCGCGGCGGCGGGCGCTTTGGGCTGCTTCCCGGCGGACGTCGCCCGCGATGAGGAGGAGGGCATCGCCAAGGGGGGAGCCCAACTCCTCGGCCTGGAGCAGGGCAGTGACAAACGTGCCGAGTTGACCGCTGGGGTTGCGTCGGCGCAGTTCCTCAAAGGCTGCGCGGCGGCTCATGCCCAGTTGCATCTGGCGCAGGAGAGTGGCGATCTCCTCTCCGAACGGGCCGGTCTGGTGTTCGGCTACACGTTCGAGAGCTTGGCGGAAGCCAAGCCCTGCGCTGACGGTGACGGTGAGGACATCGAGGAAGTCAGGGAGGGTGCGCTCGATCTCCCGCTGGCGATGTCTGACAGCCGAGTTGAGGGTGATGTCGGCCCAGAACCAGCTGATCAGGGCAAGGGGGACAGCCAGGGCGGGTGATCCGTCGGCGAGGTAGAAGAGAGCGAAGGCCGCGCCGACGGCGACGAGTCCTGTGCGGCGGGCGGCATAGCGTTCGAGAGTCAGCCCTTGGGGGTTTCCGGCACGTTCAAGGCGCCCTCTGACCCGTGTGATGCGCCGGGGTCCCATCAAGGCGAGGGTGTGCGGGACGAACCGCCGACCGATCAGTTCGGCGAGGGCGTACACCGAGGGTGGTCGTCGCCGTTCGGCGACGGGGGCCGTGGCGAGGTCGGGGGGCAGTCTGCTCTGGGAGCGGCAGAGCTGCCAGCCCCTGCAGAGCAAGGCGAAGCAGGCAGCGGCTGCGGGAGCGAGCCATACATCGTTCACGTGGGCCCTCCGTCAGCTGTCGATCTTCGTGATTCGTCGAATGACGAGTGTTCCCAGGACGTAGAGGGCAGCTGCGACGGCGAGTATGCCTTGGCCCAGGGGTGACGCTGTCATCTGCCGGATGGAGCCGGGTTGGATGGCGTTGATCAGAAGCAGGCTTCCCAATCCCATCACCGGCACCATGTAGGTGGTGGCGACCGCCTGGGCAAGCTGGGTTCGGATCTCGCGCCGGAGTTCCTTGCGGGTTTCGAGGGTCTGCGAGATGTTCTGGAGGGCGGTGACCAGGGAGCCTCCGGCCCGGGTGGCCAGTACGAGGGTGGTCACGAGGACGCTGATCTCGCGGGACGGCAGGCGCCGGCGTAGTTGTTCCAGCGCGTCGGGCACGGCCTGCCCGACGCGGAGGCCCTCGCATACCTGGCGGATCTCCTCACCTGCGGGGTCGGCCACCTCGTCGGCAGCCATGGCGAGGGCGGTGCGCATCGCCAGCCCTGCCGAGACGGCATTCGACAGGACACGGGCCAGTTCGGGCAACTGGTTGACGAACTGTTCGGTTCGTTGGCGGCGGCGGCGCTCCAGGAGACCGTAGGCCGCGGCGGCGGTGACGGCTACGGCGGGAAGCCCGAAGAACGGCGCGAGCAGTGTGGCGAGGAGAAGGTATGCGGCGGCGGCCGCGGCAAGGGTCAGCAGGCAGAAGGTGGCCGGGGTCAGATGCAGTCCGGCTCCGGTGATCCGGCGCGCGAGCTGCTGTCCGAACGCGGTGGTGCGCAGGCGGGCGTCCAGCCGTGTCAGGAGGGGCTGGTTCTGTCTGTCCTCGGGGCGGCGGATGCGTTCGAGCAGGTACCCGCGGTGCCGACCGCCACGCCAGCACAGTGCCAGGCCGGCGCAGGCCAGGAGGTGTGCGGCGGCGGCGAGCAGAGCGATGGCTGCGGGGTTCATCGGGGTTCCCGCCGAGGGAATGACCGGTGCTCGCCAGGAAGCGACGGGAAACCCGGCGGAACCCGCTCTCCTGCGCGGAGGAGGCGTTCGGCCAGTGCGGCGGGGAGCGGGAGGTGGCGGAAGTGTCCCTGGACGGTGCGGTCCGGACCGACGGGCTCCTGGTCGAAGTCGGCCAGGGTGGTGAGTTGGAACGCCTCCCGGCGGGCGGAGGTGACGGCAGCGACCTCGGTGATGCGACGCACACCGTCGCTGCCGCGGGCAAGGAAGACGATGGCGTCGACGGCACTGTTGATCTGGTCACGGAGGGCCTCGAAGGGGATCTGGAGTTCGCTCATGCTCGCGAGGGTCTCCAAGCGCATGACAGCGTCTTCGGCCGAGTTGGCGTGGACGGTGGCAAGGGATCCCTCGTGGCCGGTGCTCATGGCCTGGAGCATGTCGAGGGTCTCACCGCCGCGGACCTCCCCGACGATGATGCGGTCAGGGCGCATGCGCAGACTGTTGCGCATCAGGTCGCGGATGGTCACTTGCCCGCGGCCTTCGATGTTGGGCGGTCTGCTCTCCAGCCTGATCACGTGTTCCTGTTGCAATGACAGTTCGGCGGCGTCCTCGATGGTGACGATCCGCTCCCGGGCGGGGATGAACGCGGAGAGCGCGTTGAGCATGGTGGTCTTCCCGCTGCCGGTTCCGCCGGACACGATGATGTTGAGCCTGGCTCGCACGAAGGCGGCGAGCAGGCCGGCGAGGGGAACGTCAATCGCGCCGAGGGCGACAAGCTCGTCAATGCTGTACGGCCGGGGGAAGCGGCGGATAGTCATGGCCGGTCCGCTCAGGGAAAGCGGGGGGACGATGACGTTGACCCGCTCCCCTGTGGGAAGCCGGGCGTCCACCATGGGACTCGACTCGTCGACCCGCCGATTCACTGCGGAGACGATCCGGTCAATGGTCTGGTAGAGCTGGTCGACGCTGGGGAAGCGGGCTTCGACGCGTTCCAGCCGGCCGGATCGTTCGACGAAGATCACATCGGGTCCGTTGACCATGATCTCGGTGATGGTGGGGTCCTCCAGCAGCGGTTCCAGGACGCCGAGGCCCAGTGCCTCATCGACGACCCGCCGAATGAGCCTGGAGCGTTCGTAGGTGCTGAGAACCGGCCCCTCCCTGGAAAGGGTGCGACTCAGGACCCGTTCGAGCCGGGCCCGGCGCTGTGGGGCACTGAACGTGGACAGCTCAGCCAGATCCACCTCAGCGAGCAGCTTCCGCCGGTAATCGGCGACCAGGTCGACGTGGCCGGGCACCGGCTGGTCGGCCACGTCGGTGATGCGTTCGCGCAACCCCACGGCTCACCTCCGCACGGGCATGTCAGCGGTACGGCTGACGTAGAGGGGGTGGAAAAGATTGAGAACGCCTGGGACGAGGACGCGGACGGAGGCATGGCCTGCAGAGACGGCCACGGTGGAACCGTCGCGGAGCCAGGAGTCCAGGGCGTCGGCGCCAAGGGCGGCGCCATTGAGGCCCTCGGTGTCGGCCCGGGCCGCGATGCGGGCGGCGCCATCGGCCTGCTGCGCCGCGTACACGGCGACACCCAGTTGCAGGATGACGAGCAGGACCAGCAGCAGCAGGGGTATCAGGCCCAGGAGTTCCAGGGACACCTGGCCTCGCTGCGCCAGGAGGTGGTTGCGCAGGGACGCGGGAGCGTTGAGGTTCATGGCCTGTCTTCCTGGAGGACTCCGGCACGGCCGGAGAAGTGGAGTGGCAGGTGCCACAGCCCGGGGAAGAGGAGTGGGACGGAGAGGTCGACGTCGACCGCGCGTGCCGGTGCCGGGCTGGTGCCCGGCGCGGCGGGCCACTGGTCGAGCCGAATGGCGGCCGCATCTCGCCATCCACTCGGTAGGTCGCGCACGGCCGCGGCGCGGGCGTCCGCCCCAACGGAGACGGCGCGGGCTCCCGCCGCCGCCGCGTGACCCGCGAAGATGAAGGTCAGTGCCAGCATCGCGCCCTGCCACACGGCGATGAGCACGGCAAAGAGGATGGGGAGCAGGCCCAGGAACTCAAGGGTGGTCTGGCCGTTGTCTCCCATGGTGGTCCTGCGTCTCACCGCTCCTCCTCCCCTGCCTCGCTGCGACGCCGCCGGTCTGCGGCTCGGGGCCCCCTGGACTCGCCGCTGTGGCGCCGGTCGGAGGCGCTGGGGGCCGCCTTGGCACGGGAGGCGATGCCCAGTTCAGCGGCGAGTTTGTTGACGCTGCGCACGTAGGACCCGGTGCGGAGGTCGTGCGGGCGGCCCGAGTTCAACGTGGCCTCCAATTCGCGGAAGCTGGCGGGCAGGGCGGTGGCGGCCTGTGGTGCGCCGACGGCGCGGCCGGCGAGGGCGGGCTGGATGTCGCAGCTGCGGGAGCAGCGGTTGACGACGAGCAGCGGGTCGTCGTCCTTGCGGGCCTGGAGGCGGTACCAGAGCTGGGTCATCCGTCTGGCCGCGCGCAGGGCGGGGACGTCGGGGGTGACGACGAGGAGGACCTGGTCCGCGACCTCGATGGCGGCGGTGTTGGCCTGGTTCATCGTCGAGCCCGCGTCGACGACGACGACGTCGAAGCGTGAGCGCAGGGCGCTGATGACCTGGCGTACTGCGCGGGCGGGGACTTCCTCGCTGCGTTCGCCCTCGCTGGGGGCGAGGAGCAGTCTCAGGGTGGACTCGTGGCTGTAGAGGGTTTCTTCGAGGGCGCGTCCCGTGATGTCTTCTGCGACGTCGGCCAGGTCGACAACGGAGCGGTGGAAGGCGACATCGAAGTGGCAGCCGATGTCGCCGGCTTGGAGGTCAAGGTCGACGAGGCAGACGGCTCGTTGGGGGTCGGCTGCGGCCAGGGCGAGGTGGGTGGCGAGCGTGGTGGTTCCGACGCCGCCTTTTGCGCCGGCCACTGCGATCACGCTGCCGCTGCGGCTGTCCTGCACATCGGACCGGGCGCCCCGGATGTGGTCGCGAATCGCCTTGGACCAGCCCGCGGTTGCATGCAGGCGGGCGTCGAGCGCCTCCAGGTCGAGCGGCAGGGTGAGGACGCCGCGGGCGCCTGCTTCCATGGCGGCGCTCAGCGTTTCGGGTGTGCCGTCGCGGGCGAGCAGGACGATTCCCAGGTTGGGGTAGCGCAGGGAGATTTCGCGGATGAGTTGCAGGGCAGGGGTGCGGCCGAGTTCCTCGTGCAGGAGGACCACGTCGATGTCTGTGTGGAGTGCGACCAAGGCGTCGAGGACGCCTTCCGAGGTGTTGAGGGACTCCACTACGTGGCTGTCGCCGAGTTCGGACAGGAGTGTGCGGAGGAGCCGGATGATTTCGGTTTCGCCGACGCCGAGGAGGATGCGCACGGTCATGGCCGTGCTCCGGCGTTCTCCGACCCGGTGGCGGCCAGGTCGGCTTCGAGTTCGTAGGTTCGGTCCCGGGGATTCGTGTCTGGTGGGGAGTCGGGGGCCACGACGGCCAGCCGTACCTTCACTGCGAAGCTCTCTGCGTAGGCGACCCGTTGGGCGTCGAGCGGGGAGAGTGCGAAGGTGATCGGCACCACCTGGGTGGCCGTGCCGTCCTTGGCGGCGTCGTTGACTGTGGCCAGGTGCCCGACGTCGATGGTGCGTGCGCCGGACACGATGATCCGGGATACGGCAGGGGTGGTGCCGGAGGCGCCGAAGGTGGCGAAGATGTCGACCCTGGAGTCGGGTCGGATCTTCCCGGCGACGCCGGTCTCAGCGTTGACGAGGATCGCTATCTCGCGTTCTCCTGGCTGAAGTTGCGGCCTTTCAGCAATCATGTCGTGCTGAAGGTAGGAGCCTGCGGCAAGGTTGGCGGCGGCGACCTTGCCGGCGAGGGCGGTCGTGTCCTGGAGTGCGGTGGTGGAGATCCACCGTTGCGGCAGGTAGCGGATCTGTACCGTGGAGGGGTCGATCGGCGTGTAGGCGGGGATGTCCCGGGTGAGGACGAGTGCCGGCACCAGCGGGCCGACCTGGCGCTTGACGTCGGTGATCACTCTGGATACCAGGGTGAAGACGAGCAGGGCACCGACGCAGGCGAGAATGACGAGGACGAGGCCGCGGCGCTGGCGGGGGTTCATTCGGCTCCTCGCGAGCCGAGGCAGGCGGGCCCGGTTCTCTGCGGGGCGTGACCGGTTGGGGCTGCTGGGTGGGGTGCGGCCATCGCGCAGAACGGGCAGCTGTTTCCGATGACTGTGGCACCGCACCACTGGCAGGGGCGGGCGGGGGCTGCCAGAACCGCATTGAGTAGTTCCTGGGGGTCCTCGATGGCCGCTACGAATTCCACGACCCTGCGCGATCCCCACCAGGCCGCTGCTTGGGGTGCCTGGGGGACCTCCTCGGCCGTGGATGCTCCCAGGTGGAGCGCCACTGCGGCCCGGGCCCAGCCGGTGCCCTTGGTGCCCGGTCTGCCGTGCAGCAGTCTGGTCCGGCGCATGGCCGTGCTGGCGGGGGGGCGCCACGCGGTGGCCCGCGCCACTCCGCCGGCCGGGCCGAGCATGGCCACGAAGGCGGTCCACGGCAGGTACGAGGACAGGTGTGCGTGCAGGGGCACGGATCCGTGCGGGTACCCGGAGATGCTGGACAGGCAGGCTCCGATGACCAGCTCACGTGTGAGCAGCGGGGTGGCCGAGGCCAGTCGGGAGGGCTCGGCGACGGCTTCGGAGAGCACCGTGAGTTGACGGGCCAGGACGGAGAGCGCCAGAGGTGGGACGTGGACCTCGACGAGGGACAGCGGCGCTGGTTGAAGGAGGCGGCGTGCGGTACGCAGCCGCACCCGGGTCGCAGGGTCCAGCCAGCTCGGCACGATGAGCAGGGTGTGGGCAGCCCGCGTGCAAGCCGCGCCCAATTCGTCGACCATCTCGTCGATGTCCCCGTGATCACGGGTGTCGAGCGTCAGCAGCGGCGGCGCAAGGACGTCGTAAAGGGGCACGGGGGGAAGGGCCACGGGGAGCACGATCTGGAGCATGCGCCGGAGCCGCCTTTCTGGACTCCCGATCCGGGAAGGGCTCCGGGCCTCGGCGGTCGCCTCCGAGGCTCGGAATGGGGAGGCAGGTCCCACCCTCCCCAGGACGGGGCCCCGAAGACATCCGCCATGAGGCCAGTGGTGGCACCGGGCGCAGGCGGTGTTGGGCCCGTGGAACCACCTGCGGCCCTGCTCTCCTTGTCTTCTGGTCCTGCCGGGGCCCGGGGTGGGTCGCTGTCGCCGGCGGCTGCCCGGGGCACAGGTCCCGTCCATTGGCCGCCGACGACACAGATGGCCGCTCTGCGTGCCTGATCTCTGGTGGCAGGCAACTCCGTGGCGTTCCGACGCGCCTCGGCCAGGGCAACGGCGGGCCGGTCCCCCCTTCGTTGCTGGACGGTGCAGAACTTGGCACCACAACGGTCGACTGTCGTCCCGCGGTTTGGCTCTACCCGCTCAGGACCGTCGCGGCCAAAGTGCCGGCGAGCATGAACGGTCCGAAGGGAATGCTCGAACTCCAGGTAGCGCGGCGGCTCGCCAACAAGGCAGCAGCCACGATGGAGGCGAACCCGAACGCCAGGACGGTGCCGTTGAGTACCGCCCTCCATCCGAGCCAACCGAGGAACATTCCGAGCACGCCGGCAAGTTTGACGTCGCCGCCGCCCATGCCGTTCCGGGGGCCGAGCATGGCGAGTACGGCGTAGGCGGAGAACAGCAGGGCGGCTGCGGTCAGGGCCCGCAGGTAGGGTCCGGCACCGTCGGCCGTTACTGCGGCCAGTCCGAGGAGCAGGGCAGCGATGGGGTACGAGGGCAGCACGAGGAGGTCGGGCAGTCTGCGTGTACGCAGATCGGCGACAGCGAGGGCGACGCCCGCCGCACCGAGGTACAGGAACGCCGGAAGGGCAGGGGACGGTCCGAGCCGCCATGCGAGCAGTCCGAAGACGGCTGCGGTGTGCAGCTCCAAGGGAAGGGCTGCGGGGCCGAGTCTGCGTCCGCAGTGAGTGCAGGTGTTCGCGGTCGTCACCCAGCCGCGCCAGGACGGGCAGCCCAGGTGTCTCACGGGCAGGTGGCATCCGGGACGGGTGATGGTGCCCGAAGCTGTCGGGTCCAGGCGGCGGACGAGCGCCGGCAGGAACGCTCCGACCTGGAAGCCCAGCAGGGTGCAGCCGGCCGTGAAGATGACAGGGGTGGTCACGGCGCGGCCGGTTCAGGGACGTTGGGGTGCATATTCAGCACGGCTCGAGCGCATAGGCCATTGCGCACCTCTCTGTGCGGGGAGATCCGACGGTAGCGCGCCTGGAGACGTCTGTCGTGGGCCCGGGATAGGCCCTGGTTGGGCCTGGTGACCCCTCGCCTGAGCACGGAGGATCAGGGGTATTTCGGGCCCTTGGACCGATCGGAGGACGTCATGAGTTTCCGGACGCGGGGTCCGGCCCGGCTGGTTGGCCGAGCGCCCGAGGTGGCCTGGCTGATGGGGCTGGTACGGGCCACACTGCAGGGCCGGGGCGGCAGCGGGGTGATCCGGGGCGAGGCCGGCATCGGCAAGACGGCGTTGTTGGACATGCTGGCCGCGGAGTGCCGGCGTTCGGGGCTGGTTGTGCTTCGGGGATCGGGCACGAAACTCGAGCGGCGCGTTCCGTTCGCGGCGCTGTATTCGTGTCTTCGGTCTCGAATCGACGCGCCGCGATGCGATCTGGAGCAGGTCTCCCGCCTGTTGCGTGGTGAGGGCGCGGCCGCGGGCAGCGACTGGAACCTGGCCATTTCGGAGGCTTTCGTGGAGGTGGTCGGCCAGTGGTTCGCCGCCAGCCCAGGAGCTCTGCTGCTGGACGACCTGCACTGGGTCGATCCGTCCAGCGCGGCAGTGCTGGGCCGCCTGCTGGAGCTCGTGGAGCACCAGCCGTTGCTGCTGATCGCGGCTGGCCGGCCGGTGCCGGAACTGCCGGAACTCTGTGAGGAGTTCGACGTCCGTGGGGCCGGGTCGTGGGATCTTCGACCGCTCACCCGGGCTGCGGTCTCGGAATTGGTTCAGGACCTGGCGGGGGCGCGGCCGGGTGCCAGGTTGCTGGAGCGGGTGGAACCGGCAGCGGGAAGCCCGCTGTTCGTGACCGAGCTGGTGGCCGCATATGAGCGGCAAGGCGACCTGCAAGTGCGCGATGGCGTCGCCGACATCGTGGCCGGGCCCAGAGGAGACGGGTCATTGTTGCCCGGCTCGCTGAACGAGGTAGTGTCCGCCCGGTTCGGCTGCTTCTCGCCGAAGGAGCAGGACGTTCTCGAGGTTGCAGCACTACTCGGGACCGCCGTTACCCCGCAGGACGTGTCCACCGTGCTGGGACTTCCACTGCAGGAGGTCCTGGAGACGGTCGGCACGGCGGGCCGCTCCGGTGTGCTCGCCTACAGCGGAGGCCGGTTGGCCTTCCGGCACGAGCTGATCCGGCAGGCCCTGGCCGACCGGCTTCCCCCGGCCACCCGCAGCGCCGTGCTGACACACGCCGGGCACGCCTTGGCGGCAGTCGGCACTCCGGTCGAGCGGTCCGCACAGTATCTGCTGCTCGCCGACCAGCCGCTGGACTCCCGATCGCTGGACTGGCTGGACGCCAGCGCGGGCGCACTGGTGATGCGGGCCCCGGAGATGGCCGCAGATCTGCTCAAGCGGTCCCTGCTGGCGGTCCGGCCTGAGGACGAACGCGTCGGCAGGCTGTATCACCAGCTCGCCAGAGCCCTGCTGCGCGGTGGGAACCCGGCGGCTGCGGAGAGCTGTGCACGTGGGGCGCTGGCCGCCCCGGGTGTAGCGGACGGCGCCGCTGTGGCAGAACAGGAGGCTGCGCTGCGCTGGCAGTTGGCCCTCGCTTTGCTTCATCAGGGGCTCATCGACCAAGCTGTCGGAGAGGCCGAGGCGGCTATCGCATCGGCCGGTGTGGGAGCCGTCGAGGCAGCCCGGTTCCGGTGCTTCATCGCCCAGTGCCACGGTTTCTCGGGGCGATTGGATCTCATGGCCTCCGCGGCGGAGGCTGCCCTGGCCTGTGGGCGGGCCAACCAAGACGCCTACTCCACAGCATTCGGCCTGTATCTGCTGGCAGGGATGCGGGCATCCGCGTCGCACCCTGTCCAGGCTCTGGAGCTGATCGACGAGTCGCTGGCGATTCTGGGAAATCTCAATGTCAGTCCCGAGCTGCCCATGGTCCCGCACTTCGTACGCGGCTTCGCGCTCGTAGAACTCGACCGCTTCGCCGAGGCACGCCAGGAGTTCGCCACCGGCCTGCACGACAGCGAGTACGGCGGCACGGTGTTCCAGGTGTGGTACCACGTCGGCATGACCCAGCTCGGCTACTACGGGGGCAGGTGGGACGACGCTCTGACGGAGATCGCCGCTGGCGTGGCGACCAACGACCTGCTAGGGATCGGCGACGCGCTGCGTAGCATGCAGGCGCTCATCGGCGTCCACCGGGGCCGGGCCGGGGAGTTCGCCGAACTGGTCGAACATCCGGACCGGGGTTTCGCGGCCGACATCTACGAGTTCGCCCGGCGATGGGCCCGGGCACTGGTCCGAGAAGCGAGCGGTTTCCCCGACGAGGCTCTCCGTCTGCTCTTCGACTCCTGGCAGCACGGTGTGCGGGAGATGCCGCAGGACTATCTCCGCTGGCTGTGCCCGGACATCGCCCGGCTGTGCCGACAGCTCGGCCGCACCGATCTGCTCGGTCACCTCGCCGCAGGGTTGGGAGTGCTGGCGGTACGTGAGTCGACGGTGAGTATCCAGGGCACGGCCTCGCTGGCCCGTGGGCTCTTGGAGAGCGACCCGGCTGTGCTGGAGGAGGCGGCGGGGGCTTTCCGGATGGCGGGCCAGCCACTCGCGGAAGGCTACGCGCAGGAGGGAGCAGCCGAGGTCCTCGCCGCCGCTGGCCGGGGTGAGGAGGCGGTGGCCTCGTTGGACTCCGCTCTTGCCGTGTACGGCCGACTCGGGGCGGTGTGGGACGCCGACCGGGCACTGCGCAGGCTCGCCGTGGTGGGGCTGCACCCCACCCGGCGGTGGCCGATGCGTCCGGCGACCGGCTGGGCTGCTCTCAGCAGCACCGAGTTGCTGGTCACGGCCCTGGTGTCCGAGGGATGTTCCGACCGGGACATCGCTGGTCGCCTGCTGCTCTCCCAGCGCACGGTCGGGCAGCACGTCCTGTGCGTCCTCGGCAAGCTCGGTGTCGCCACCCGTGCGGAGCTCACCGCCGTTGCTCGCCGGCATGACAGCACCGTCCAGTCTCCTCACTCGAAGCCGTTTTGACGCCTCGTCGTAGGATCCGGGCCGTGCTCAGGGCAGCAGCCGCTCCTGCCAGTGGGTGAACCGCTGCACCGCGTCCGCATCTACGCCCCACGGCCATGGGGTGACAACGGCGCCCAGCGTTCGGAACACCTCGGACGCCTCCGCGGTCCGGTCTGCCGCAACCAGCGCGTAGGCCAGCAGGTTGAGGTCGGCCGGGGCTGCAGCGTGGGAGAGGGCACGGGGTTCGATCCACCGCAACGCCGCCTCGTCCAAGGCCTGTGCTGCGGCGGGGGTACTCCAGCAATGCCGGACACCGAGCCCGCTCGTCCCGGAGTGGGAACCCACGCGCAGGTAGTTGTCGGTCAGCGCGGCCAGGTGCAGGCCGGCGGCCGGAGTGCCGGGCGGCATGCCGGCACGCACGTCGTCCACGAAGTCGAGGGCGCGGGCGGTGGAGCCACATTCTTCCGGTGACAGGTAGCGCAGCATCTGCCGGTGCGTCTCCCGGTGCCATGGGTCGCGGACGACTGCCTCGCCCCAGATCTCGAACATCTGGTGGGCCGGGCGGCGCATCCGCCGAAGGACTGCGAGCAGCGCCACCCAGGGTGCGGGGTGCGCGGGCAGGAGATCCGTGCTGCGCCGGCACAGGCGCGCCAGGTCGCGCAGTTCACCCGGGCTGCGGTCCACGGCACTGGTGTGGAGGCAGCTCCACACGTGCAGCAAGAGGGCGAAGGGGTCGTCGGGGCACCGGCTTCGCCAGGTGTGGGCGACGCTGTGAAGGTCACTGCGAGCCAGGACAAGCAGGCGATGGGTGCAGCGGTCCCAGTCCGGTCCGGTCGTGTGGAGCAGCTGCTCGACGGCCGCCAGGACGAAGTCCTGGTCCGTGGCGCGGACGGCGGCCGCGGTCTGGGACAGGACGCGGCCGAGCTCGGGGTCGGCAAGTTCCGGAACGATGCGGGGTGCGGCTCTTCTGCCGCGTCCGAAGAGCCTCATGGGAGTGCGGTCCTCGGGGTGCGGGGCGGGTCGATGGCAGGGCGGGACGTTCCGGCGTCACGGCTGCCGTGCCGCTGCCGGAATTGGGTGAGCAGTCCCCAGTAGGTGTCGGCTTCCACATGGCTGGTATGTCCGGCGAGGCCGAGGTAGGCCATCGTGGCAGAGAGGTCGGGGTAGTGGGTCGCGCGGGCGGTGCGGAGGGAGTCCTTGTGCCCGCCCGCGCGAGCGTGGATATCCACCAAAATCGTCTGGGCCATCCCCGCGTAGAAGGCATGGGTTGCCTCGGCGAAGTCGAGGAAGCCCAGGGCGTAGAGGCCTTCCAGGCGCCGGTGGAACAGGTTGAGGTAGAGCTGCGGTCGGCCGTCCTGCCAGTCGAGGAGCGCTTCGTCGAGGTAGGGGATGCGGTACTCGTGGGCGACGGCGTGCCGGATCTGCCATGCGTACGGTGACGGGGGCGGGCTGGCGGTGCGCCAGTGGACGCCGTGGGCGCAGATGAGGCCGGTGTAGTGGCGGATCTCGCCGGTGCCGAGCGTCACCCGCCAGCCGTGGCGGGCGTCGTCTCCCACGGGTTGCGCGTGGACAACCTCCACTCCGTAGTCGATCTTCTCGTCCAGGCCGAAGGTTTCGGCGAAGGACCTGAGGTGGTGCAGGCCCCGTCGCGGGTCCGGGTGGCGGGTGTACTCGGAGGGCATCGGGTGGCCCGGGAGGCCCGCAAGGTGCAGCGGCGGGTGCTGTTGCGGCGGGCCGGACAAGGGGCTGTCGGGGTTGTCCGGGTCCCAGAATCCGCCGGCTGCAGCATTGCGTTCGAACTGGTCGTAGGCGATGCCGTCGATCTGCATCGCTCGGGCCATGATCAGGCCGGCCGCACCGGCACCGACGATGCAGTAGCGGGGGTGCCGTGTACTGCCGCCCGTGGGCAAGCAGGGCGCTGGCGTAGGAGTGCCCGACCGGGCGAGAGCTGCGTAGACGGTGGGGCGGTGTCTACGCAGCCACAGGCTGTAGGCGACGCCGCCGAGCACCGCCGCGCCCAGCAGAGCCGGCAGGGCGACGACGGCGGGGTTACTGGTACCGACCAGGGTGCGGTAGTTGGCGGCGCTCAGCGTGGTGGCGGTGAGGAGGCCCGCCGCGCCGAGCGCGGGGGCGATCCGGGTCCGCCACCATCCGGTGCCCGGGTGGCGGTGGAAGTACACCGGGATCGCTACGGCGGCGAAGGTCTGCAGGGCGAGGATGCCCAGGGTGGCGAGACCCACCATCGATGTGGCCAGGTTGAGGTAGGGGTCCAGGCCTGCGAGGGCGAAGACGGCAACCACCGAGAAGGCGAGGCCTGTCTGAGTGAGGCTGGCGTTGGCGGGTGAGAAGCGGCGCGGGTGAAGGCGGCCCAGGAATGCGGGCAGCAGTGCTTCGCGGCCCAGGGCGAAGGTGTAGCGGCTGGCTGCGTTGTGTACGGCCAGGAGCGCAGCCAGGAGCGAAGTGCACATCACGACAGCCATCGCCTGGCTCAGCGGCTTGGGCGCGTAGGTGTCCGCAAGGAAGAACATCAGGTTGCCGAGCTGATCGCGGGCGAGGTTCCGGGTCCGGTCGGCCCCGATGGCGCCGATCGTGATCCAGCTGGTGGCCACGAAGAGTAGTCCGATGGCGGCTCCGGCCAGGAACGCGGCACGTGGGATGTTGCGGGTGGGGTCCGTCGTCTCCTCCCCGTAGAGCGCGGCGGACTCGAATCCCACGAAGGCGCTGAAGGCAATCATCAGGCTGATCCCGATGCCGCCGGTGAAGACGGTGCTCGGGGCGAATGACGCGGTCGGCAGAGCGGCGGGACCCAGGTGCGCGACCACGGCGATGTCGTAAACAGCGGCGATCGCGACCTCGGCGGCTATCAGGCACAGGAGCACTCTGGCTGACACGTCCACGGAACGGTGGCCCAGCAGCCCGCACAGGGCAATGCCGCACCCTGTGGGCAGGACCCAGGAGACGTGGAGGCCCAGAGCGGCGAGCACCATGCTGGTGAAGTACCCGAATGCCCCGGTCAGGCCGACGGATAGTGCCGTGTAGGAGAGCAGTGCCAGCATCGCCGTCCCCACGCCCGCCGGCCTGCCCAGTCCCTGTGCCACGTAGGTATAGAGAGCACCGCTGCTGACCACTCGTCGGCACAGCGCCGCGTACCCCACGCAGAAGCAGAGCTGTACTGCTGTGGCGAAGACGAAGGCCCCGGGCAGGCCTGGGCCGTTGCCCAGGGCGAGAGCGAGCGGAAGGCTGCCCACCATGCTGGACAGCGGCCCGGCGGCCGCGACCGCCAGCACCACCACACGCCCTGCGGACAAGCGCCGTCCGCTGTCACTGCCGCCCCTGCTGCCCGCCGCGAGCGGAAGCCTGTTCACCTGTCGTTGCACTCGCACAGTCCAGCGGGCAGGCGCGACGCCCGGAAGGTACCCCAGGCCTATTCCTCCGGGCCCCCGATCCCTCTTCGGGGATCGTCAGCTGACGATAGCTCAGATATCTGGATGGGCCGATGCGGTCGTCTCCCCGACGAGCTTGTCCACCAACAGGTGCATGCGGAAGGCGATCACGGCAACGTCCGCCAACGCGGATGCGGAGACCGCCAGGTAGCTGGTCTCGTCGAGTGCCAGGAGGAACACGAAGCCGCCGGCGAACTCGATCAGGCTCTGCTGCCAGGGTGTGGAGCCCGGACCGCACAGCTCGGCGGCGTTGCGGCTTGCCGACTGCACAGCTGCGAATCTGGAGGCCTGTTCGAGTGCCGTGTGCCGGTCGATGCTTCGGGGGTGAGCGCGCAGCGAGCCGTCGTGGGACAGCAGGAGCACCTCGCGCGTGCCGGCAACGGCGATAAGCTCATCGAGCAGCCGTCCCGCGGCGCTTTCTGTCCAGTGGGCACGATTCACAGCAGGTTCCCTTTCGGTTTCATTCGGCCTGGTGGCCGTCACGGGTTTGCCTGATGAACTTCCCCATGGGCCGCGCCAGGTTGCCGACGGCGTGGCGTGTGGAGACGGCCGCCCCTTGGAGCGACGAGGGGTCTGGTTCTGCCGCTCCGGCCAGCAGTTCGGTGGGCAGGAGCAGCATGGCGCGCACGCCGCCGTGCGGGGACCGGGCGCCGATGTGGACGCGGAAGCCGTGGCGGGCCGCCAGCAGCCCGACCACAGGAAGTCCGAGTTGCGGACGGTCGCCGAGGCGGCACAGTGCAGGGGAGCGCCGGCCTGTAAGCACGGCTGCTGCTTGCTGCAGGTGCTCGTCGTCCATGCCGGGTCCGCTGTCGTCGATGGTGATGATGGAACCTCGGGGGGCTGTTTGGATTCCGACATCGACCGGAGTACCGGGCTCGCAGTGACGGGCGGCGTTGTCGAGCAGTTCCGCGAGGGCGACGGCCACTGGCTCGACGACTTCACCGATGAGGGTCGTCTCCACCGGCGGGCAGAGTCGGACATGTCGGTAGTCGCGGATCCGCGACGTGGCGCCGCGCACCACGTCCGTCAGGGTCGCAGGCTGCCGATGGCACATGGTGTCCGCTCCGCACAGAAGCCCGATCGCCTGGATCCGGCGCCCGACCTGGGCGTTGGCGTGATCGATCTCCAGCAGCCCCTGGAAGATGTCGGGGTCGCTGAAGCGCCGCTGCATGTCGGCGATCACGGTCTGCTGCTGGCTGGCAAGTGCCTGGAGCGACTCCATGGCGGTGCTGACTGCGTTGTGCGCACTCTGCTCCGCCTGGGCGCGGGCCTGTTGCACGGTCTCGGAGGCGAGGTCGAGCACGGCCTCGAGGCTGGCTGCGAACGGGGTACCCGTAAGTTCTGCATGCCGGGGGCCCGGTACATCGCCGGCCCCGGAGAGCAGGTGGTCGGCCATGATGGCCAGTCTGCTGGCAAGGTGGGCGGCTTCCTCGTCACGCATGCGTGTCTCGGCCAGCAGTGTGGTCACCTTCCGGCCCAGCTCTGCCCTTGCACGGCTGCGCGCAGCCTTGGCTTGGCGGAGTAGCAGTGCTGCGAGCAAGCACTGCAGCATGGCGATCACCAGGTATTGCATCATCGGGGTTCCTCGGGGACTACGGCAGGCATGGCGCCGGTGCCGTGTCAATCTGTGTTCTGGCACGTGTTGTTGCGTGCTCGGATGATTGGCCCTCCGATCCAACCTCACCGGCTGCGCGCTACGACGTCGCTCACGCACAGTGCACTCCCCTCCGATGTGCACGGTGCCCGGTTGAGCATCGCCCCGGTCGTGCCGCCGGGTACTGGGCACCCGGCGGCACGGGAATCAGCCTTCCTCGAAGCCTTCACCGGCCATGACCTCGGCGAGTGAGCGCTCCACCGTCTCGGCAGGCAGGCAGAAGCGCACCGCGAGGCAGTAGATGGCCAGACTGAACACGCCCAGGACGGGGAAAGCCCAAGTGAAGCCGAGGGTTGCACTGCCGCCGCCGAACGGGCCGAGGGCGCTCAGCACGGCAAGGCCGGCCAGCCAGGGCCCGACCCACAGGCCTGCCCTCAGATCGAGTGCGGGCCTGCCTCCCCGGGGGCCGCGGCCTCGCAGGCTCTGCACCGCGAACAGCACGAGGCCGAGCAGGATCGCGATGAACAGCTTCCGGTCGGTCTCCCAGCCCGTCCAGAAGACGATCAGGTTCGAGGAGTAGAAGGCCAGGAAGGGGATGACGTCGCCGAGCGGGAGCTTGAACGGGCGGGCCTGCCGCGGCACCCTGCGGCGCAGTGCGGCGACGACCAGCGGGCCCGATCCGAAGGACAGCACCGTGGCGGACGTGATGAAGCCGACCATCTTCTGCCAGCCGGGGAAGGGCATGAAGAAGATCAGCCCGGTGACGAAGGTGAGGATGATGCTGACCCACGGCACGCCCCTCGGGCTGAGGGTGGCCAGCGACTTGGGGGCGTTGCCGTTCTTCGCCATCGCGTACGACAGCCGGGAGGTGACGGTGGTGTAGATGAGTCCGGTGTCGGCCGGGGAGATCACCGCGTCCGTGTACAGCAGCGTGGCCAGCCAGGGCAGCCCCAGAAGGGTGGACAGTGCGGCGAGCGGGCCGAAGGCGTTGGGGAAGTCCAGGGACGACCAGCCGTGGGTCAGCAGGTTCTCGGGAAGCGCGCCGATGAAGGCAATCTGCAGGGCCACGTAGATGACCATGGTGATGACGATGGAGCCGATGACCGCGATCGGGACGTTGCGCCGCGGATTCTTGCTCTCGCCTGCAAGGTCAACGCCCTGCCGGAAGCCGAAGTAGGAGAAGACGACGCCGGCGGTGGCGATGGAGGTCACGATTCCGGACATGCCGTTGGTGGCGAACCCGTGGCTGTGGAAGTTGGCCGGGTGGAAGGCCGTACCGAGCAGAGCGACGACCACGACCAGGATGATGATCAGCTTCCACCACACCAGGACGGTATTGGCCTTTTCGAAGAGCTTGACGCCGACGACGTTGATCACGCTGAACAGGGCGAGGAAGCCCACGGCGACGGCGAGACCCCCACCGGTGAGAACGGGGACACCACCGTCCGAGCGGGTAAGCCATGGCACGTAGTAGGTGGCGTACTGCAGGGCTCCCTCGACCTCGATGGGCGCCACCGATGCCGCCGCCAGCCAGTTGATCCACCCAGTGGTGAAGCTCGCGAAAGACCCGAAGGCCAGGTGCGGGAAGCGCACGGCCCCGCCGGACATGGGAAGCATCGCGCCGAGCTCGGCGTACGCGAGGCCGATCAGCATGATCATGAATCCGCCGAGGATCCAGGACACGATCGCGGCCGGCCCGGCCTGCCTCGAGGTACTGAGCGCCCCGAAGAGCCAGCCTGAGCCGATGATGGAGCCGACACCTGTGAAGAGCAGCCCGAGCAGTCCCACATCGCGGCGGAGGCCGCCTGGGGTCTCCGCCGAGGATGAGTGCTTCTGGGCTTGCGCCAGCGTCATGGTGATCCCTCTTCGATTAAGGGGACGGGGGATGTACCGCAGGGGTATGCCTCCGGGCCGCGCGGGGGCCGCGGTCCCGGAGGGTGAAGGTGGATGGAGCTGTGGCCGACTCCTCGTGCCACGTACGCACGGCGGAGCCTGAGGCCTCAGCCGCAGGTGCGCCGTCACATGCGGCAATAGCCAGGCTCTCGGTCCGCGGCGCGCGACGATGCGGCACCAGGCCGACGATCACGTTTACCCGATCGGTTTTCCCTGCCACGAAGCCAGGCCGTCCCGTCGGAAATTCTGCTCGTTTCGTCGGCTCAGGTGCCGCGGCCCGACAACGCGCTCCGGGAAACCCGATGCATCCTCCGCCTCTGACCGTTGGGGCAGGTTTGACGTAGGGGAATATCGGCTTCCCTCATCAGGTTTCGATGATTTCCGCCCGGCATTTCCAACCATCCCGAGCTTCACGCTCCGGCCCCTGAGTGTCAAGGCACACCCAGGCGAATCTGAGGTTCCCTTGAGGTTCTTTGGGCCTGTGGCACCAAAGGACCAAGACTTCCGGGACCTGGCCCAAGAGGCGCGGCTCGCCGGGGCCTGGCGGCCTCGGTACCCTCTCGAAGGCGGCGGCCTTCCGCAGGCACAACCACCTCCGTCCCGATGAGGATCAGCGCGAAACGGCATTGTCGGATTCCATTCGCCGATGCCGCCGGCCATCTGTATCCGGCCGCCTCATGCACTCTTCGGCTCACTCAGCGACGAGCAGATCTTCGGAATTCTGGTTTCCGCGTTCCGAGGATGCGAATCCGAGGCGCTCGACCAAGACAGTCCTCATTCAAGATTGACACCGCGGGCCCACATGCGCTGATTGCGATGCGGGTCCGCGATCATCAGGACGGCCATCAGCTCGGCGAACCCGATGGCCAACAGGACGTCGCCGAAACTGAACATCACGGCGCCGCCGACGAGCGGGAAGATGTCGCCCAGCCAGGGGAGCACGGCATGCGATGTCATGACGACATGCTTGGCGTCCAGCACCGCGCCGCCGGGATAGAGGCCACTGGCCCAGCGTGGGGGCAGGATCACAGGCATGCGGCCGTTGGCGGCGATCACGGCGGCATTGCACGCTGCGCCGGCAGACCCGACGGCAAGCGGCATCCGCACCTGTGACGGTCCGGCCTTGATGTTGCGGGCCGCCCATACTCCGATGACTTCGTACGAGACGACCAGCAGCGGGATTCCCTGCGCCCGGGCCCAGGCATCAAGGGCGGGGAGGTATCCGTCCAGCGCGTTGATGACCGCCGCCGCTCCGAGAAGCCAGCCGTCCCGCAGGTCCGCACTGCCCAGGTTGCCCAGCCGCCCGCCCGCCAGGTAGCCCAGCAGGACCCCGGCCGTCACGGCCGCAAGGACAGTCATCGGGACGGCTCGTGCCACGCGGAGGCGGGTGGCGTCGCAGCGGGGAGGCCAGGTGTCCGAATGGCTGTCACTCCCATCCCGTTCCTCGCCTTTGCCGCCTGTGCACGCAACTGCGGCCGGGGCGGAAACCGGCTGCCTGAAGGCGCAGCGTAGCTGACCTGGTCATTGGTTTGGCAGGCCCAATTCGTCGGTGTTGTGGGAACGTCGGAGACGGGCATTCCCACGTTGCAGGAGGTGGGTCTCGAGGCCCACGACTGGGGGGAGGCTGGGTCAGTGTGCCGGGTCTTCCGGTCGTGTCCAGTCGGCCAGTTCCAGTTCCAGTTCTCCCAGCGCGGCGAAGGCGAAGAGGGGATCGCAGACGCTGGAGGCGCCGCCGACCAGTCGGCGGCGGAGTACCTGTTCTGCCCGGCGCAGGCGGGAGCGGACGGTCTGGGAGTGCACTCCGAGCCGTTCGGCGCTGTGGCCGACGTTGCCGTGGCAGGCCAGCCAGGTCTGGACTGTGGTGCGCAGGTCCGCGTTGTCGTGTCCGAGGCGGGCCAGGAACTCTCGGGCCCAGGCTCGGGCCGCCGGCTGGCCGAGGAGTTCGGCGAGTGTTGGGGCCGCTCTGGCGGCTGTGCTGGGTGGGATGCGGCTCTGCAGTTGGAGCGCAAGGTCCAGGAGGGCACGGGTGTGGGCGTTCCCGAGGTCGAGGCCCAGCAGGGTGGTGGCGGCGGCCGTCCGGGTAGTCACGGTGTGACGGTGCAGGCCGAGAACGTTAGCCGCCTGGGCGCCGGGAAAGCGTACGAAGATGCGCAGAGTGGAGGTCAGTGGGTCACGGGTCTCCGGCGGTAGCTGGAGCAAAGGCTGCAGGAGGTTCCGGGCCCAGTGGGCTGCGCGGCCGTCCAGGACGGTTGCCAGTTGGGAGCTGGGCCCGATGTCTGCGGACTGGTCTCTGCGCAGCCGGGCGATGGCCAGGGCACGGGAGGCTTCGCGGTGGGATCGGGCGGTCTCGGCCACGGGGACGGTGGTACCGCGGCGGAGGAGTCGTCCGGGGCCGTCTGCACTGATCTGGCGTAGGACTCTCGCGAGGGTGTCCGCTTCGTGGGCGCTGTTCCGGTCGTGCGAGGGCTCGACGACGATGAGGCGGTCGGCTGAAGCCGGGCAGCGGAGGGCGAGGGCCTTGCCGTGCAGGCGGCCCGCGCACTCTCGTTCGGCCTGGTCGCGTTCTCCCGGCGGGACCTCCAGGAGGTGGACGGTGGCGTTCGGCGCGTCCAGGAGACCAGGGCTGATCGCCTCGGCGCAGCGTCGGGCGCCGTCGGTCTCGCCCACGGTCAGCAGTTGGAACACGGCCAGCTTCAGTGCGTTCTGGGTTGCTCGGGCGTGGGTGCGCCCGGCCTCGGCCTGTTGGGATTGGAGAGCGAGAGCGAAGAGACCGGCCGCCTGGGCAATGGACTCCCGGGCCTCGCGCGCAAAGGGCTGGACTCCCATGACAGCAAGCACGTGGTGTGGGGCTCTCGGCCCGATGGCGTGGAGCGCAAGAGGTACTCCGCCGGGGTCCGGGACAGCCGGAGATCCGCCGGCCCGAATCTCGGCGATCATCTCGAAGGCGCCTGCGAGCTGTGGCCAGCTGCCGGCGGGCACAGTAGTGATCGGTGTCCCAGCCGGCCCCACAAGGGCGACGGTCGCGCCGGTGGCGTCGGCCAGCCAGTCGGTCAGTCGCTGGACGGTGTCCGGGCGGGGCCCGTGGCGGAGCACGTCGAGCAGTTCGCCGAGGCGGTCCGCCCGGTGCAGGTCTTCGCGGTGGCGCTGATCGCTGACGTCCTGCGCGAGGCGCTGCCAGGACATGCCGGCGGTGGCGGTCAGCAGGGGAATGCCGTACCGGGCGGCCTGCCGGCTCAGGACCGGTGAGATGCGGCTCCCTTGGCGGGTGGCCACAGCCAGGGCGGCAGCCCGCAGGCTGACCAGCCGCCGCAGCAGGACATCGGCGCGGTGCGGGTCGGCGCACCAGCCGCCTTCGGCACGAACGGCGACGAGAAGGTCGCGCAGCCCGGTCGCGGCGGCGAGCGAGCCCCAGGTCCGGTCGCCGTCGAGCGTGGTCCACACGCCGGAGACGGTGCGCGCGGCAGCACGTTCGGAGACCTGGTCGGCGAAACGGAGACTGGTCGTTCCATGGACCAAAGAACCCAGTGTCGGCACAGTGCGAGGTCGCTCTCATGTCGGTTCGGCGGCGCGTAGCAAGAGGGCCGCAGGGTGGTGGGGTTGCGACTCTGGATCTGTGACGGCATCGCGTGCAGTCCGTCTCGAAGATCGCCGACTCATGCAATCCGAGCGCCCTGAAACCTGTCAATGTGCACCGACCGCATCCGCGAAAGTTGGGCCGTCCCCGTTCCGCCCATTCGCATTTGGGCCCCCAGGCCCTGTTGCCTCGCGGCGGTAGGCAAGTTGACTGCTCCTCATGCTGTGCCCGTGCGGCCGGCACGAGGACGACATGCCGGACCCGCCGGGCTCAAGCCGGCGGGGAGCCGGCGCCATGGTGCCCGCATCCGCAGTGCCCCCGGCCGGCTCCGCGCCTGCGGGCTTGCGCTTCCTGCCGTACTGCGGTGCACCGCATGCCCGCGTACTGCCGAAGGAAAGATGCATGTTGAGAAGGCCCCATCGCTTTGCAGTCCGTTCAGGCCTGCTCGCCCCTCTTCTCCTCTTCCTCTCTGCCCTCGGAGGCACGGCCGCACAGGCGTACTCGAATCTCCCGAACGCCTCGCAGCAGATCGTCAGCGACGGCGGCAAGGTGCTGGGCCGACCGAGTGGCGGCGCGGGCGCGCAAATACACCTCCACACCATCACGGCCGGGGCGGGCAAATGCCTCGGCATGGCCCCGCCTGCCCGGATGGGGGCCCCGCTGGTGGTGTGGGACTGCGGCAACACGACTGTGCAGTCGTTCACCCAGCAGGACAACGGCGACGGCACGTGGTCGTACTGGGTGCCCGGTGCGGCCTCCGGGACCCGCTACTGCATGGACTCGGTAGCGGGTCACCACGACGACGGAACCGTCATCGGCTTCTACCCCTGTTCCGGAGCCAACGACCAGAAGTGGGTGGTGGGGCCGCGCAGCCAGCTTCAGGCGGTCGACAGCCCGGGCAAGTGCATGGACGAGCGGTACTCCCGCACGGACAACGGCACCGTGATGTGGATGTGGGCCTGCGCCAACGATCCGGGGCCGATCCCACCCGACGTTGGACGACTGCCCGCCCCCGGCGTTGCTACGACGAAGGCCCCCAAACCGACGGCTTCTTCGGCGGCGCCGACCCCGTTGACCACCTCTGCGGCTCCCCCGTCCTCCGCGGTAGCGCCCGTTCCCACCTCACCCGCGGCAGTGGGTGGGTCACGAGCCGCGGTGCAGGCCCCGATCTCCCCCGCTGCGGCCCGCCCGCTGCCCGTCGGCTCCGAGCCGTCCGGGGCCGCGGGCTCGTTGGCGCCTGTGCTGATCGCGCTGTGTGTCCTCGTGCTGCTGTGGAGGGTGGCCTCGTGGCGGCCGTCGCTTCCGGCATGGCTCACCCGGCGCACCGCGACAGCACGGCCGCTGCGATGGCGGACGGACCGGCTGTCTCCCGCTGCCGACGCTGTTGCAAGCCACACAAGCTCCGTTCTGACCGGGGCTTCTCCCGACCGGAAGGCGCCTGCGTCCCCCGCCCCGACCGAGGGTGGTCGCATGGCGGAGGCCACGACCGTCGCTCTGCAGGCCGGCGCGGCGTCCCCGGGCCGCCCGGCTCCAGACGCCGAGCGGAGTGGAGGGCGCGGGGCTCGACTGATGGCCGCGCTTTCCCGTTCTGCACGGCGGGGGGGCGGTACCACCACGACGGAAGCCGGGCCGGACTCGTCCGCGGTCGGCCCGCAGCCCGATGCGAGCCCAGCCGTGTCCACGTCCGGATCCGACGAGGCCGCACCTGCCGAACGGGCCGCCGCTTCCCCGCTGCTGTCCGAAGAACCTGACGTGGCGACGACAGGAAGTAGTTCGGACCTCGCCTCCGGCGTGGTTCTCGACACCCCGGAAGACAGGCTGGATCCCTCGGCCATGGCCCCGTGGTGGCAGCCGGACCCGGACCTGTTCACCGTCTTCGTCCACTACGACAGCCTCGCCTCCGGCTTCCGCTTCGGCGGACGTGTGCTCAGTCCGGTGCGGTTCGGTGAACTGCTGCGAGGCCAAGATGACTGGCACCAGCGGCCCGTCGTTCTGATCGCCAAGGGCCGGATCGGCGGGTGGGCCGTACAGCTTGTCGCCGACCGGCTCCAGGTCCCGGTCGTCTCCGGCGACCAGCGGAGCTGGTGGGCGATGCTGCCCCAGCGGCCGGACCGCGGGTGGACCCCTGTGGTGCGTCTGGCCGGCCCCTGGCCGTTCCGCGACGCGGACAAGGCCCGGCTCCGGCACTCCCCCGATGCGGGCATCACGGCGCAACAGGTCCGCAGCGCGGTGAAGGCCATCGATGTGGACGAATGTGGCCTGGCCCTCGTGGACCGCGACCAACCCGGTGCCGAGCAGCTGCTGGCGGACTTTGCCCGCTGGCGCCGAACCGCCCCGGCGAACCTGTTCGGCGTCGCCGTACAGTGCTCCGACGCCGAGCCGGGCTGTCCGTACATGGTCGGCGACAAGCCGCGTACAGGGTGGGACCTGGCCTGCGAGCTGTGGCGGCTGCGTGAACACTGGCAGGACGGCAAGACCCTCGCAGTCTTCTCGGACGCCCTCGGCGCAGATCAGGCGAGTGAACTGCGCCTGCTGTCAGCCTACTTGCAGGCTCCAGTCATCGTGGCGCCGCAACCGACGGCGGTGAGCCCCGAGGAACCCGCCGACCGCGAGGACCCCACTCCCGAGGTTACAGACCCCAAGGTGGCTGAGCCCGAGGTTGCTGGTCCTCCGGAGGACGACATGATGGCCCCGGCCGAGAATGTGGCGCTCACAGGTGTGCTGCTGGCGCCGGACACTGTGCGACCGGACCATCGCAGCTCGCTCCCGGAGCGCTCACTTCTGCGCGATGCGCTCTCTCGCCGGTACGACGCCCACGCTCGCGCCATCGCCCAGACCCTGGCGACCAATCCGGGTCTGCGGGGCTCGCTCTCTGCACCCAACGACGGGTCCGACATGGGCGATCTGGTCGCCGTCCGGGTCTTGCTGGGTGGTGACCGGCCACTGGACCCGCAGGGCCGGCCGTCCTCGCGCGTGGACGCGGCATGGGCCGCCTGCGTGGCTTCTGGCCTGCGGCGCCTGCCGTCCTACCGGGGGCCTGTTCACTACCGGGGCGTGCCGTCCGGCTGGGAGTCCGACGCCCTGATTCCCGGCCGCACGCTGCGCTGCTCGCAGGTGCTCCGCACCTCCCTCCTCCCGCCCGTCGGGACCCAGAAGCAGACCGTGACCGTCGTGTGGTCTTTGAACGGACGGCGTACGGGTGTCCTGGCCGTCGCCGGCACTGCCGAGGAGGCCGTCTTCCCCGGTAACAGCCTGTTTCGTGTCCTGGAGGTGCAGCGGGACGACGCCGACGTGCCCTCGCTGGTGCTGCTGAGGGAGATCTCCCGTACGGATGGCCCTCGGCAGGAGGAGAGCACCCCTGCAGACACGCTCGGCAAGGAGGACCTGACCGTTCGGGCTCTGCTGTTGGCCTGGCTTGGCAACAACGGCCCCGGCTCGATCTCTTCCTGAGCAGGCAATGCCCGGGCGGGCGCAGCGCGGCGGCCCGGGCATTGCCTAACTCTTCGGAAAGGGGTTCACGCTCCGTCCGAAGACCAGCCTTGCGGGCCCCGCCTTAGCCTTGCGAGAGCGCTCGCAGGGAAAGTGATCCAACCTTAGAAAAGCTCTCATAAGGTCGTGACACCAGGCGTTGCGAGAAGCGGTGGATTCCGCGAGAGCAGCAGGGTGACCGGGCCTGGGCAACCATCTCCACGATATGCTCCCTTCAGCCGCCTTGGGCATCTCTTCGGCACCCATCGCACCTTTCAGGCGACCGCCTAAATCTTTGCTTGTGCGGACGCTTACCCAATTTCTCCGGGACACGGATTTGACACAGGATAATCGGTCGGACGACTCTTTTCTCCGCGACCTGTATGCTGCGCACCGCGGCTCGCTGCTTCGCTATGTGATGAAGACCGGCGGGATCGACTCGCAAGCTGCCGAGGACCTCGTGCAGGAGACGTTCCTGCGGGCTTGGCGGCACGCTGGTGCGCTTCGGGAGTCGGCCGACCGGGTCCGACCGTGGCTTCTCAGGGTGGCCCGCAACCTGGTGATTGACGCGAGCCGGGCGCGTAGCGCCCGGCCTGTGGAGACGGAACAGCAGTCAGCCGATACCGCGGCCGTCGCGGACAGCAGCGAGCAGGTGGTCGAGGCTCGGTGCGTTGCTTTCGTCCTGGCCGAGCTCTCCCCCGTGCACCGGGAAGTGCTGGTTCACCTGCACTGCCTGGACCGGTCCGTCGGAGACACCGCGCGCTCCATCGGGATTCCGCTGGGGACGGTGAAATCGCGCAACCACTACGCCCTCAAGGAGCTCCGGCGTGCGCTGGTGCGGCATGGAATCCGCTGACCGCACGCCGCCGGGGCCTCACCCGGCCGGCCTTGGGCAGGGCAGCTGACCGTCGACCCGGTAGGTGACGATCCCCCGCCACTGGTCGACGATCAGGCGCAGGCCGTAGGCATCGAACACCGGCATCAAACGATGGATGCGGGCCTTCAGGGCCCGCAGGGTCATGGGTTCGCGAGCTGTGCCGAGCAATTGCTTCAGGTAGTGGCAGCAGACTGGCGCCCCGGCCTGCGCGATCACGTCGAACAGAAGGCGCTGGCTCTGCGAGGAACCGCCGTCCCACCCGGGCGCGTGCTGTTCGCCGGCCGGCGTACAGCGTCTGAGATCGGCCCTGATCCGGGCCGCCAGTTCGGCCAGCGGGATGCCGGGGTCCAGGACGTCGAACGCTCCGGCCCTGAACGCCTCCAACGTGTCCTGCCCCGACGGGCGCAGTAGCAGTTCCTGCCCCTGGTGGTTCAGCAGGATGCCCTGCCCCTCGTGGCGCAGCACCACCACGGGGGCCACCAGCGCAGCGGCCCGGACGAAGTCCGCCAGCCGTTCCCCCTTCACGGAGTTGTGGAGATCGAGAAGGATCATCGACGGCCGCGGGTCGAGAAACGCCTGGCACGCCTTGTTGCTGCCCCATGGAAGCGCCCTGCCGACCGGTACTCCGATCCGCTGGAGCTGCCAGGCCAGGTCCCTGCTGTATCCCGCGCCGACAGTGACCATCGCCAGGCAGGTGGGGGTGTCGCCCACTGATTCGGCCGCTGTGCCGGCCTGAAGACGCACAGGCGGGCGGTGTGCTGGTTCCGTGGCAAGTTCGATCATCGTGCGCATCCTCCTGTCGCCGGCTTCCACCCGGCCTGTGAGGGCGTGGGCCCAGGCTGCGTGGGCCTTCGGTCGTGGGCCGCAGGGTTGCCACGAGGATGCGAGGCTCGAAGCCGCCGAGACATCCGCCGGGCGGCCGGTGATTGCGCCGTCCCAGGGGAACGGGCATCTGGCTGAATCGTGGTTCGGGCGGGCTGGTCCACATCAGCCGGAGTCGACCTCGGCGCCCAGCCACAGGGCCACCGCCGCGGCCCGGCTTCGGACCTGGAGCTTGGCGTAGATCCGGTTCACGTGATTCTTGACCGTCTTCTCGCTGAGGAAGAGGGTCTTGGCGATCTCGGGGTTGCTCCGCCCCCGGGCAATGTGATCCATGATCTCCAGCTCCCGACGGGAGAGCTCGCCGACACGGCCGCTGCGCGGCGCCCCCGCTCTCAGGGGCCGCGCCGAGCGGAGCTTGGCAGCCAGGGCGGTGATTGCCCCTGGGGACAGGTGCGCGCGCCCTTGCGCAGTGGCCATCACAGCCGTGATCAGTTCGGCGGCGTTGAACTGGCGGTGCACAAGGTAGCCGGTGGCACCCACCCGTAGCGCCTGATCCACGTCGAAGGCCACATCCCTGCCCGCGAGTACCAGAACCTTGCACGTCCGAGACAGTTCGGCGAGAACGTGCAGTCCTTCGAACAGCGGCAGGCCCAGATCCAGCAGCACGACGTCCGGGGCCTGCAGCTGGGCCAGCTCGAGGGCGCGCAAGCGGTCCCCGGCTTCCCCGACGACCATGGCCCGCCCGTCTCCGTGCAACAGGCTGATCAACCCCTTGCGGATCACCAGATCGTCGTCAACGACCAGGACCCGCACCCGGGCCTCCCCCGCGTCAGCCTTCATCTCATCGATCATCAAGTCGCCCCACGCCGGCTTCCTCTGGCATTCGACGGCGGTCCGCTCCGGCCGCGCTTGTCGAGTTCAGCGTGGCCGGTGCCGGGCGGCGAATGATCCGCCATTCGGCCTGATCGCATGCCTTGCCAGCCCACACTGGGCCGCCCCCGCCTTTTCGCTGCGACTCTTGGCCAACGGAGCTCAAATGTCAAGCGAGGAATTGCGCAGATAAAGGGCCTCGTGAAATTATTGGGTCGGGCCCAATATATATGGGCCCCAATAGGCCTCTCGACCTCAACCCGCAGGCCGGTACCGTCTCCCCCGACCTGCGCTCCAGTCCAATGCTCGAACGAGGGTTCGCAGGGTCCGCCGCGGAGGGCGGGGCGCACGCAAAAACAATACTCGCAGGTAATTTGGAGAACAAGGTGACGGAGTACACCGCAGTCGATCCCGACCGTCTGGAAAAGCTCGCCGAGGAGTTCCGCGAGGCGGGCCGGAACCTCTCCGCCTGCATCGACAGGTATGCGCAGACCTGCTCGGACCCGCGGGACGGCTACGGCTCGCTCCCGGTCGGCCTGCAAGCCGCCGAGCAGCACCGCCTGGGCACCGACGACCTGGCCGCCCTCCTGCGGGATCTGACAGTCAGGTACGACCGGTACGCCGACGATCTGCAGAAGTCCGCGGCACTCTACCGAACAGCCGACGAGAGGAGCCGCGCCACCGTCGCCGACCTGACACAACGGCTGTGATGCCGAAGCCTTGCGGCAGTCCGACGCCGAGTCATCCCTCGGGCAAGGCTGTCGGCGCGGGAGCAGTGGGCTGTGGCAGGTCCTCGGCCAGCAGAGTACGCAGCTCGTCCCCGGTGGGCTGCACGGTGCTGCTCAGGCGCCCCGCTTGGCGGGTCACCATGGTGTCGAGGACCTGCCGGGCGTAGCGCCCGTTGCCGAAGGATCGTCCGCGCGGCACCGCTTCGAACTGGCGCAGCAGCGCGTCGCGGACGGGGGGCGTGCACACATAGCCGGCCTGGGCGGCATGCCGCTCCAGGATGGTCACCAGTTCGGTCGGCGTGTAGTTGTCGAACTCCACGATCCGTGAGAAGCGGGATGCCATACCGGGGTTGGCGGCGATGAAGCCCTCCATCTCCTCCGAGTAGCCGGCCGCGATCACCACCACCTCATCGCGATGGTCCTCCATCAGCTTGACGAGGGTGTCGATCGCCTCTCGCCCGAAGTCCGTGCCTGTGTGACCTGCTGGGGAGAGGGTGTATGCCTCGTCGATGAACAGCACACCGCCGCGGGCGCGTTCGAAGACCTCGCGGGTTCGTTGGGCAGTGTGGCCCACCCACTCCCCCACCAGGTCTGCGCGGGAGACCTCGATCAGCTGTCCGCGGGAGAGGGCACCGAGCGCGCGGAGCAGGCGTCCGTAGAGGCGAGCGACGGTGGTTTTCCCCGTGCCGGGTGCCCCGGAGAAGACGAGATGGCGGCTGAGGGAGGGAGTGGGAAGTCCGGCGGCCTGCCGGTGGCGTACCGAGGCGAGCAGGTTGACCATGTCGGACACCTCGCGCTTGACCTGGGCGAGGCCGATCATGGCGTGGAGTTGCTCCATCAGGTCGGCCAGGGTCTCCTCGTCCCCGGCTTCCGGGACAACGGCACCGGGGAGCACGGGTGCTGCGACGTCGTCGGGCAGCAGCCGGGTGAGGTCGACCGCGGTGGCGTCGGGCAGTTCGGCAAGGCGCTGGGCCTGGCGTTCGACGAGCTCCTCGAAGACCGTCCGCGCAGTGCGGCCGTTGCCGAAGTCTTCGTTGCGTGGCAGGAGTTCGAAGTAGTGGGTGAGCGCTTCCCGGGTGCTGTGGGCCAGTTCGTAGCGGTGCGCGGAGCACATCCGGTCGACGATGGTCACCAATTCGGCTGCGGTGTAGTCCTCGAACTCGACGGTACGCGTGAACCGGGAGGCCAGGCCGGGGTTGGAGGCCAGGAAGCGCCTCATCTCGTGCGAGTAGCCGGCGACGATCACGACCACCTCGTCGCGATGGTCCTCCATCAGCTTCACCAGGGTGTCGATCGCCTCCCGCCCGAAGTCCGGGCCGGAGCCGGAGTCGCCGGACACCAGGGTGTACGCCTCGTCGATGAACAGCACGCCACCGCGGGCCTCCTCGAAGCGTTCGGCGGTCTTGATGGCCGTGCCGCCGACGATCTGCGCCACCAGGTCCAGCCGGGCGACCTCCACCAGATGGCCGCTGCGGAGGGTGCCGAGAGCAGCCAGGATCTGCGCGTACAACCGGGCCACCGTCGTCTTTCCGGTGCCGGGCGGGCCGGCGAAGACCAGGTGGCGGCTCATCGGCGGCGCGGGGAGCCCCATCTGCCGTCGGCGGGCTGCCATCTGGTTGAGGTTCACCAGGTTGGTGACCTCGCGTTTGACGCCGTTGAGACCGACGAGGTCGTGGAGTTCGGCCAGCGCCGCGGCGAGCGAGTCCTGTTCTGGCGGTCGGGTGCCCGCGGCCGTCGGCCCGGACAGCGGCGTCGGCTTGTTGTGGCCCTCGGGCGGGCCTGCGGCCGCCGTAGCGGTTTGGGCGCTTCCGGTGTCGGCTGCCCCGTTGCCGCGGCTGGTGAAGCTTTCGACCAGTACGTTGGTGTCCGGCACGGTGCGCCGGAGCCCCGCGCCACGGTTGTCCCATGCTTCGCAGTCGCGCACCGCGATGGAGCCGGTGCCCTGGATAAGCAATCCGTCAGCGCCGTTGGCGTACAGTTCGCAGTCGGTGACCGAGCCGCTGGCCTGCTCGACGAAACGGATGCCTCCGTGCCGGCAGTCGTGCACCCGCGACCTGGTCAGTGACAGTTCCGCGTCGCCTTCGGCGATCACGCCGTGCTCTGAAGCGGAGGCGATCTCGCAGTCCCGCAGGACCGCCCTTCCTCCGGTGCCCACCAGTACGCCGGCACCGGCACTGGCCAGAATCCGCGTCCCGGCCAGGTAGGGGTTACCGCCCCCGGAAGCGGCGAGGCCCGCGAGGGCCGTGCGCTGGATGCGCGAGTCCTCGATCCGCCCACGGCCATGCTCGGCGATCAGAACGCCATGGCCTTGGCAGTCCGACACCGAAACCGAACGGAACAGGGGGTTGGCGCCGGTGCTGATCCCGATGCCGTGCCGTCGGACGTCCTGGATCTGCAAACCGGTGAAGGTACCGGCGGACTGTTCCCGGACAGCCACCGCGAGTTCCTCGAAGTCTCGGATACGGCAGGAGGTCAGCGTCGGGTCGCTCTCTCCCGTCACCCACACGGCACTGCGTGCGCCCTCGGTGACCTCGCAGTCCTCGAAGGTGCCGCGTGAGCGATCTGCCACGTGGATGCCGTCCCCACGGGGCCGCACGATCCGGCAGCGCAGCACGGTAGGGTCCGCGCCGTCGGTGAGGACGATGCCGTGGCTGGCGGAGTCGGTGAGCTCGCAGTCCTCGATGATCGGCCTGGCCTTGCCGGTCAGATGGATCGCGGCATCGTGTGTGTCATGGATCCGCGTGCGTAGGAGCGCGGTGGTACTGCCCTTCTCCAGGCCGACAGCAGGGCCACCGGCGCTGGACAAGTCGCAGTTCTCGATCCGGCCGCGTGCGTGGTCGGTGCCGCACACCGCATTGCCCTGTACTTCTCGAACGGTGCACTCTCGCACCACCGGATCGGCGCCTGAGGCGAGGATGAAGGCCGATCCGCCGATCTGCTCCACGGTGCAGCGTTCGACCAGTCCGCCGGCCTCCTCCGCGGCCACGATCCCCGAGCCGCCGGGGTTTCGGACCAGGCAGTCGCGCAGCGCCAAGGTGGCACGGTTGCTCGCGACGACCGCCGCCCAGGACTCCGCCTCGACGACGCAGTCCTCCATGGTGAGGCAGCCGGTGGCGGCCTCCACCGCGGCGGCCTTGGCATCCCGGTTCCGCACGACAAGGCCACGGAGCGTCAGTGTCTCCGCGGCGAGCACCACCGCGCTGCCCTCGATTGCTTCGAGAGTGACGCTGCCCCGACCGTCCTCGGCGGTGATGCTCACCGGCGTGCGAACCACCACGGTCTCCCGATAGTCGCCGGGAAGCACGTTGATGATCGTCCCTGAGCCGGCCTCGGCCAGGGCGTGACCGATGCTCGGGTAGCAGCCCGGCTCGTGACGGGAGACGTTGAGGATCCTTCGACTCACCGGCCGGTCCCCTGGAGGAAGTCTGTCTGCGGCACGGCGATGACCTTTCCCTGGGGATTCGTCCGGTGGGTCCCGCGTCGAATGCGGGCCCACGGTCTGACACCGGCATCGGGCGTCCAGAGGTGCAGCCCTGCCCGACGCCTGCAGTCCTGGCCGGGACCCAACGGCGGCGGGCAGGGCACCGTCGGCTGCTCTACAACGGTTCGCGCAGGATATTCGGGGTCTGCTGGCATCGGGCAGGGCCCGAGGACCCGAAAAACCGGGCCTCATCGCAGCCGCGTCGCGAGCCGCGTCACCAGACCGGGACCGTTCAACGACTCGTAGCCGGGATTGGGGATCCACCTCACTGGCATGCCGTAGGGGTCGAGGTCGAAGGCTCCCTTGATGTACCGCGGGTCGATGCCTCCGGGAAAGGCGACTTCCATTTCACGGCTATGTTTGTGGCCGGGGAACGTCCGGTTGACGTCGATGCCCCCTGGGGCCTTGATCTTGTATCGGTAGTTGGCCGCCCAGTCCAGTCTCTTCTCGCTGCTGGTGCTCACGAAGCCGTATCCGTTCGGATCGATGCTCTTCATGACGTGGTGCATGAGGCTCATGTTGGCGGGGTTCTTCGGCTGGAACCCCTCGGCGAAGACGGTCGCGGGTTCCCGGTCGTCGTTGCGCCACAGCGCCCCGTTCCCACGGCGCCAGACCCAGTTCTGTTCCTTCGCGACGACGTCGAGGGGCGCCCGCTCACGCGGGACGTCCGGCTTCCCGGGCGCCGGGCCGCCCAGCGCCTCGGCGACCTGTTCGGGGGTCGGAACGACCTCGCCGGCGAACGGCCCCTTCGGGCTGGGCGCCTCCGGCGTGGGAACAGACCCAGACGCAGGCCCGGGGGCGGCAGGAACGGTCTCCTGGTTCTCGCTCTCGGCAGTAAGCGCCCCCTGCTGCCAGCGCTCCAAACCCTGGTCCGCCAACCCGTCCGCCAACCCGTCCGCCAGGCTGTCGAGCTCTGCACGAGCGGCGGGGTTGAGCCTCAGGTCCCCCTCCGCAGATCGCACCACGGCCGCGTCCGGCGCGAGCTGGAAGGCCTTCGCTGGCCGGTCACTGATCGGCAACGTCTCGCTTGGGTCGTCGGTCGCCGGTGTGTGCGCCACGACTTGAGGGGTGGCCTCCGCCGGCGGGGCCTCCGCCGTCTCGGTCAGCGTGGATAGCCTCCTTGAGAACCATTCCCGGACCTGCGGGTTGAGCCGTTCCCGAGGTCCAGGCGCGGGATCGTGGAAGGCCGCATACGCCTCCGCGAACCACTCGGCCGGCGTGGAGAACTGGTAGTTGGAGACGGCGTACCGGCGCTGATCCGCCAGGTAGCTAATCCATCCGTCCTGCGCACTCAGTTGGTATATGCGGCCGTCGATGCTCAACTCCGCGCTCCCGCCGTCTGCAAAGGTCCACGGCTCCGCGAGTGCCAGCCGCACGCGGCGCAACGCCTGTTCGCCCTTGTCCCGCAGGTCGCCCCCAAACTGGTGGAAAACGTTTCGGAGTTCCTTCCCCTGCCGGTGCAGCACCACGCCCCGCGGGTGGAGAACCGTGGTGAAGGCGTCCGCCATCGAAAAGCCGTATTCGTCCTTCAGGCCAGCCTCAGCGTCGCTCACACCCACGCTGCGCAGAATATCCCGGGCGATGGTCGCCCGTTCCTTGAAGGTCGGGTAGGAGCGCCACCCGCCGAAGATGTCCTGTGAGGAGAACTTGCTCGCCCAGGAGATCTGCTGGTCGACCGCATGGCCGACCTCGTGCCTGAGCGTCCACTCCACCAGATTGCCACGCGCCAGGACGTCCGACACCCCTGCCATGACCTCACGTTGGCGGCCGACCAGTCCGAGAGCCGCGTCCTCTCGAGCGCTAATGCCTTCGTGATCTCGCAGCGCACCGTATTCCATCAGGTGGCGTTGCCAGGCGATGCCTCGGTCAAGCCGGGTGTACAGCCACGCCGGCATGCCAAACGGGCGGACGACGGCGATGCTCCGCTGTTCCCCGTCGTACGCGCTGGCATGACCGCGGGCCTGGGAACTCGCGAAGACCGAGATGAGTTCTGGATTGTCGGCCACGTCTGCACGGGGCAGCTCCCGCAATACGAGATCAAGCTTGTCGAGGAGCGAGTGGCTCAGCCGGGGGCCCAGAACGAGCCCGTGGCGCTGGCCCAGCAGTTCGGCCCTTTTGTGGGCCCCGTAATTAAGGAGCAGCCCAGCCAGTCCGTGACCACCGGTGCCGAGCAGGAGCCGTGTGCTGGTGGACACGGGTTGCGGGTCGTCATGGTTGCGGCTGGCTCTTTCCCCTTCCGCTGCGTCAAAGGGCCTGTTCTCATGCCCTGATTCCCAAGGGACGCCGGGCTCCCGTAGACGAGCCGGAAAGGTACCTGGAGGCAGAACCTGGTCGTGAACGTCCGTCCGATGAGTGAGGTCGAGCAGGTCCCGGGAGTACGCCGGGAGGTCCACGGTGCGGGTCGGCCGACCGTTCGAATCGAGAACGTCGAGGGTCACAGAGTCGACCATGTGCCGTAGCCGAGGATCGGCGGCAATCAGCCCGAGTACGGTGTCCCACACGACGCCGGGATTGCCGTGCTCCTCGGCCACTGACGCATAGCGGGCAAGGTTGAGGTTGCCCGGCTGGCTGTGCAGCTCGTGCACCAATGAGGCCGCCAGCCTGCGAGCGGTCTGCGCAGACTCGTCCATGGTCGGCGGCGCGGGTACCTCCCTGCCGGCCGAGGTGTGTACCCGGCTATCGGGCAACCGGGAGCGGCTGGAACGAGTGAAGACGTCCTCGGTCACCTGAGGAAGATCAGCGCGCTTGGCCAGGCCCAACGCGGCGGCCAATGGTTCGAACACATTGGGGCTCGGCCCGGTTCGGTGAAGGACCTCTGCGCGCACCGCTTGCGGGCTCTGCGGCCGGATCTGCGCGGCCAGCGGACGGTCGGGCCCCATCGGGGCGAGAACGTCTCGGTGCCCTACCCTCAGTTCCTCGTTTCGCAAGACGTTCTCGTACGGGGTGCGCGTGTAGTTGTCAGTGAAGGCGTCCTGGTAGGCGTCGAGGAAGCGGTGACCTGCGGGGGAGACCAGGACCGCGTTGGTGTTGCGTCCCATCTCGGTGCCGACGGCGAAGCCGTGCGGGGAGTCGGCGATTCTCTGCACCTCCATACCCAGGTTGGCGGACGGGGTGTTGTCTCCGTCGGAGTACACCCCGCCGAACCGTTTGAGGATTTCGATGCGGAGTATGTCGCTGGCCGCCGCATACCCGGGACCGATCTGCTTCGCCGTCTCAGTCCGGTACAGGGCCTGGAGGTCCATCGGGGTGCCGGCGGAGAACACCTCGTCGACATTGACCAGCCTGACACCATTGTCTCGCGCCCAGTCGAGCATGGAACGGACCTCTGCAAGCCGGCCGGTGTCCCTCCGGGCCAGCGGAGACGACCGGGCGTCATCGAACTGTGCGCGCGGCACATCGGTCCACACCACCACGTCGAAACCTGGGAGTGCCCTGGCCGCGGCCGCCACGTTCTCGCGGAAGGCATGTGTGGCGCCGTGGTCGCGCAGCGGGCCGCCCAGCCAGATGGAGTGCAGTGTGTGGGGGATTTTCGGGCGTTTGGGCAGCCCAGGTACATCCGCGCGGCGCACCCATTGGCGCTGCGACGCCGTGACGCTGTCCGGCCGGTGTTCCAGTGCCGCGGAGGAAAGGTCCTGGTGGTGTGGGGCGTCGTGGGTCAGGTCCAGCGTCCGGTACAGGGCGGACCGCTGGTCAGCCTTCACCCGGGTGAAGTCGTAGCCGTGCAGGAATTCCGGTGCGGGTGGTGCCTGCCGTAGGCCGAACACGTCAGGGCCGAGAATCCGTGCAAGGGCGGTGTCCGGTGTGGCTGCGTCCATCAACGGGTTGAAGTCTCGTGCGAGCGCCGCCCGCAGGCGCGTGCTCTCGGCAGGATCGGTGGCCCGAGGACCGGGCGCAGGCTCGTTCGGTTGGGTGTGGGGGTTCTGCCCGGCAGCGGGGTGATCCGCGAGCCGGCCCAATGCGGATCCAGCCGGAGCGTGTGCGGGAGCCGCATCAGGAGCGGAGCCTGTGTTCGCTGCGAGCGGGTGGTGCACGGTGTGTTCCGGTGCCAGGGCGGGCGCCGTGTCGAGGGAGGCTCTGTGCAGATGGTTGCGGCCTGTGGGGTCGAGGGCATTCGCCAGAGTCAGGGCTGACGGCGCATCGCCGGTGCTGGTGTGGCTCGGCGAGGCGGCCGCGGGTGTAGTCCAGTGGCTGGCGGACTCCTGCGGGGCGGGGAGGGGATCGTGAAGACGGGCGCCAGCTGGGCTTGGGTATGTGGTGACGGACAGCGGTTGGTCTCGGAGTTCGGCAAGGGCTTCGATGCGGGTTACGGGCGGGGACGGGTAATGAGAGCCGACCGACTCCGCGATGAACGGGCCTGTGCCGGACCTGGAGCCCTCGGGACGGGTGACCTGCCCCAGGCGGTCGGCCAGTTCCGCAGGCATCAGGTCGGCTTCTCCGGTCAGTGCGTGCTCCCAGCGGGGCGGGTCCAGCAGCGCACCGCCCGGCCGTACCGTCGCTGTGGAGAGCGAGGTAGGTGCCAGGGGGCCAGCCATCGCATCGCCCGTGGTCGGCGGCGCCGCATCCGGGCGGACGGAGCCGGATGCGTAGCGCGGTGCAACGGCAGGGTCAAGTTCGCGCGTGCCGCCAGTGGTCTGGTGCGCCGCCGCATCAGCCTGGGGCGCGACGAGTGTCTGTGCTTCGGGCAGCGGAGGTCCGGCGGGAGTGGTGCGGAAAGGTTCCTGGTGCTGCTCTGCGGGGGTTGCTTGCGGGTGGGCGACTTCGGCGGGCACGGTGGCAGGTAGTGCGCTCGTGTCCGCGGACGGCGTCCGGACGGGCAGCGGGGTACCAGCGGATGAAAGGGTGGGCCGGTCAAGAGGGGCGGGGCTGTCAACGGCAGCGTGCGAGGCCGACGATGTGCCGTGGTTGGCTGCCATGTGGTCGAGCATGTGGGAGGCAGGATCTGAGGGGCTGTGGCCCATACTGGCAGGCAGGCGTTGTGACCGGCCCGGTCCTGCGATCACCTGTCCGCTGAGCGCGTTCACTGTCACTCGCTCGCGGGTGGCGAAATCACGGATCACAGCGATTCGCCGGTCCCCAACCGGCGCGGCCAGCACCACCTCCGACACAGGTACCCCCGTCGCTTGGACGCTGCGCCACGCCGAGGCGAGCCGTTCCAGCACGGCATCCGCCGACAGCTCAGGCGTTCCCACTACGAGCCGTGGTCCTCCATCTACTGCGGGCTTCATCGCGCGAACCGAGGACGCGAACCCCATCGCCTGCGGAGCTTCTTCCCAGCCCTTCGGCCGCGCCCACAAGTTCCCCTTACCAAAGGCCCCCAGCCAGTACCCATCTGGCAGGCTCACCCCCCATCCCTCGCCGTCCGCAGAACCGGAAGCGTGTCCGTCTCCCGCCGGGTGGGGGGTGATCTCTCCCGGCTGATGCCCCATGCCAGGGGGTCCTTCACCGTGTTCCGCAGCATGGACGTGCAGGGCGGCCGCACCCGCACCCGCCACAGCGTCCGTGAGGCTCAGGTCTGCTCGTCCTTCTGCCGCACCCCATCCTGCGTTCGTCACCCAGTTGGTGGCCACCATGTTCGCGAAGCCCACGGCCCGGTCCGCCGTAGCCTCCGCCGCCTTTCCAGCCGTCGCACCCAGCAGTCCCCCCAGCCTGTCCTTCAGCGCATTCTTCAGTGCGTCCCCGGCAGGGCGAACCACCAGCCCGAGCGGCAAACTCACCACTCCCACCACCGCGCCTCCCAGCGCCGACTGGGCCAGCGAGTCCGCATCGAAACTGCTGATGTCGCCGCGCGCGAGCTCAATGCCTTGCGCTGTCGCGTCCGCGGCCACCATGAAGAGCATGCCCCCGCCGATCGCCTGGAGTGCGGCCAGCAACCACCGGCTCACCGCAGCCAGCAGTTCTTCCGCGGCGGCTTGCAGTGCAGCCAGCAGGTGGAGCGAAGCGCCACCCGTGATGTAGGCACTCGCCAGTGCCCAGGTGGTCGATGCGATCAGCCAGGCGGCTATCTCCAGGTCCTGGATCTTCGCCTTCACCACGTGGCTGCGAGTGGCCCGGATGCTGTCGGCCATTCGGGCTGCTGATTCCCGTGCCCGGGCCAGCCCGCTGTCTCCCAGGGCCTGTCCAACAGCTCGGTCGTGGGCCTCCCTGGCCCCGCCCTGCCACTTGGGCACGTAGACGGACTGTGCCGCGAGCCGATCCTGCAAGGACCCGGCATCCCAAGCCAGCTGGTCGAACGTGGTCGCTAGGCCGTGCAGGCCGTCCTCGTCGGCCTTGGGCCAGTGCCCAGCAAGGATGCCCAGCACCGGCTGTGTCCACGAGGGGGGACTCAGAGACACGACTAGTCGGCTCCGCCCGCCGCGGGCGGACGGGCCTGTGCGTGCCCGGACGCGACACTAGCCGTGGGGAGGGAGCCGTTGTCCATACCTCCTCCTGTTCCCTCCGATGTCCCGAAATTGCCTTCCTACTGGGGGTGTGAACCGTAACGGACTCCCCTCCTAGCACACAGAGCCCCTGGGCCCATCACGAAGTGATGCCGCTGGCCGCAGGTGGCACGACGGCGAGCTGCGCCTCCCATCACGGGTGCGCGGGCGGGACCTCAGGGTTGCCGGGCATCATGGCCGTGTAGATCGCAGTGGGGAGCTCGGCAGCACGGGCCGGAGACAGCGCAGTATGCAGCTCTTCGACGGTGTCGGCGCCGGGCGGCACATCGAGGGACGGGTTGTCTGCAGAGACGTGACCGAACTCCGGACCACGCACTCGGTCACCGTCGACCATCTCTCCGCACTGCGCCATGCGGCGGCCATGAGCATGCGGTCTGGGCGGACCCAGGTGCCGCGCTCAGCTTGACTCTGTCGGGGATCTTGGAGATGCCGGTCAGGTTCCCAGGATTCGCCAGGATTTCGACCGGGGTATTTCGCGCTGGTCGAGGTAGTGCTGGAAGGCAGTCGGTTGCCGGGACGTGGGCGCTTCTTCGGCCGGTGGCAGTCCGCTGAGGCGCTCGATGTTGACGGCTATCGCTGTCAGAACGTGCTGGATGTGGGCTTTCCCTTGTCCTCGGTAGCGGCAGCGCCGCATGCCGTGGCCGTGGGCGAACTCGTTGACCGTGCCCTCTACTCCGGAGCGGACCGCGTAGCGTGCCTTCCACTCGGGTGTCTGTTGCTCGGCACGGACGCGGAGTTGCAGGTCACGGAGTTCTCGCGGGGGAAAGCCCACGGTTCGGGCACTGTCGGCGGTGGAGGTGCAGTGGGTGCGGGCCGGGCAGGGACGGCACTGACTCTTGGTGAACCTGGCCACGATCAGTGGGGCCGCGGTGGGTGACGAGGTCGGATAGGGACCGTGCCAGCCCGCGCTGACCTGCCCCTGGGGACACGTGACCTGCTGACGGTCGTAGTCGATGTGGAAGTCGTCCCGAGCGAAGCCCTCGTTGCGGCGGTGCTGACGGGTGGGGTTGCTCCGCAGCGGCCCGGAGAGGGTGACCTGGTGTTCACGGGCGGCTTGTTCCAGGTGGGGCAGGGAGGTGTAGCCGGCGTCGACCAGGTGCTCGGCGGGCAGCAGGCCGCGGCGGCCCAGGCGGGTGTGGATGCCGGGCAGGACCTGGCTGTCGTGGGTGGTGGCCGCGGTGGTGGCCACGTCCGTGATCACGTTGGGGCTGTTGGGAGCGCAGGTCTCCGTCAGATGGGCGGCGAAGCCCTTCCAGCTGATGATGTGTCCGTGCCTCGCATAGCGGGCTGAGGTGTCGTAGGGAGAGACGACCGCCCGGGACGAGGGTGGCAGCCCGGGTCCGCCTTCCTTCTCGGCGGTGCGCCAGCGCAGTCGCCCTGCGTGGTCGCGGTGGTAGTTCTGCACCATGATCTGGCGCAGGGCCTGGGCGCGAGGGCCGGGGGTGCGGCCTGCTCCGTGCCGGTGGAGGAGTTCCAGGAGCCGGACGGCGTCGTTGCCGGTGGCGAGGATCCTGGCCGTGGGCTTGGTGGGGTTCTTGCCCAGGCGGACCGGCCGGCCGTAGCGGTGCCCCCACTCCTCATCGACCAGTTCGTCCAGCAGGTGAGGGGAGGTGCCGGCGACTTCTTCGAGTGCGGCACGGACTGCCTCAGTGACCAGCTCCAGGCGGGTCAGGTCGCGCACCGCGGCCAGGACGTGGGTGGAGTCGGTGCGCTGCGTGGTGCGCTCGCGCACCAGTCCGGCCTCCGTGAGACGGGCCAGCGCGAGATCGAGGAGGCGATCCGCACGGTCGCCTTCGGCGAGACGGTCACGAAAGTCGGCCAGCACACTGTGGTGGAACCCGGGATCGTCCAGCTCCATCGCCATGGCGTACTTGAAGTCGATGCGGCAGCGGACCGCCTCGGCGGCCTGCCGGTCCGACAGGCCGAGCAGGAACTGCAGGACACAGACGGTGGCCAGTTGAGCAGGCGAGAGCCCGGGCCGCCCATCGCGGGGGTACCAGTCGGCGAAGTCCTCGTCGCGCCAGAGCCCATCGAGGCGGTCGCGTACCCAGATCGCCGTCGTACCGCGCGGGTTGCTCGCCCGCGCGATCTGCGCGGTCAGAGAAGGGACTTGCTCTCCGGAACGGGGGGCGAAGGGACAATGGGCACCTCGACAGCTGCATCGGTCGGCGGAACTACCCGAGCATGCCCGTTGATCACGCTGCCGCACCGAGGAACTCCAAGATCCCCGACAGAGTCAAGCTCAGGGAGCGCCTCGGGCACGACCAATAACCATGGCGGACCGCTACGTGTGTCCTTCCGCAGCGCGGGGCCAGCGCTGGGCACCCCGCGCACCCGAACGTCCGGTTTACAGCATGACCTATGTGGTGACTGGTCGTTGGATTAGGCATGGGGAGTGGCAGGTTGGGCTGGATCGTTCCTGACGGCCTGTGGGATGTGGTGGAGCCGTTGCTGCCGGCGGCCCGGGTGCCGCCGCAGGGCGGCGGGGCGGCGAACCTGGACGACGAGGCGGTGTTCGCCGCGATCGTCTACGTGCTGACCGCCGGGTGCGCGTGGCGGCATCTGCTGCCCTGCTTCGGGCTGTCGAAGTCGACGGTGCACCGCTGCTTCACGATCTGGACCAGGGACGGGCTGGGGGCCGGCTGCGGCGGGCGATGCTGGAGCACCTGGCTGCCGCCGAGGTGCTCGACGTGTCGCGGGTGATCGTCGACTCGGTGCACGTCCGCGTGGAAAGAAAGGAGGAGATCACACCGGCCCCAGCCCCGTCGACCGGGGCAAACCCGGATCTCAGGTGCACGTCCTGTCCGACCGCTCCGGGCTGCCCCTCATCGTCGGCATCTCCGCCGGCAACACCCACGACCAGCACGGACTGATCCTGCTCCTCCAGGCCCTCCAGATGAAACAGGACCCGGAACGGGGAACGCCGCACGCTGGTTCACCGTCGGGTACAGGCGGTAGTAATACCGGAGATGTACCAGGTCAACTCATCGAAGCCCGCCGACAACGGCCCCGCCCAACCCTGCGGAGATCGCTCCGCAGCTCCAACCGAGGACCTAATCCCTCCCGGCTGAGCCGGAGGGTTCCCAAGATAGATCCGTTGGAAGGGGCCACATGTTGATCAAGCCGATCTCGGCAGCGGTCAGGGTCGGCCGGGCTGTAGAACGTCGCAGTACGGTGCCATGTAGGCCTGGCAGATGGTGATGGTCTCGTCCAGGAGTTCCTTGTCGCAGGTGCGGTCGCGGAACGCCAGGTCGAGCAGCCGGCTGACGGTCTCGGAGGTCACGAGCGCGACCACGTAGGCCCGGTCCCGGCTCAGCCGCGGGTTTCGCAGACACATGGCGTCCGCCAGGTAGCCCGCGCTGCGCCGGGTCGAGGAGTCGTCGATCTCCCCCAGTTCGGGCACGGCCTGCAGCGCGCGGCGCAGGGCCACTCCCCCGGCCACCTCGGCACGGAACTGCGCGAGCCTGAGGATGATCTCCTGGGTCAGGAGCCGCCAGTCGGGCGCGGTCGCGAGCGCCTCGATGCGGTCCGCGAAGTACCGGCCGCGGATGTCCTCGAACCGCGCCGACAGCTCCTGGAGGATCGCGATCTTGTCCGGGAAGTAGGAGTAGAGAGTGGCGACGTTGACCTCGGCACGCGCCGCAATCGCGTTGGTGTTCAGCCCGGGCAGCCCCGACTCCGCAAGGATCTCGGCGGCGGCGGCGAGGATCTTCTCCACAGTCCGCCGGGCACGCGCCTGCACGGGGGTGCGCCTTCGCAGCGGTGAGGCGCTCTCCTCGAATTGCGGGGATGGTTTGGCAGGCATGTTTATATTGTGCCCGGATCTTGGAGCGGCTTTGCAAGGGGTGATGGCCGTCGGGCCGATCCACCGTGCTGGTTGGGTCTCGGTAGGTGGGGCGTCGCAGCTGGGACCGCGGTTCAGGAGACGAGGTCCATGGTCTCCTCCGGCGCGGCGGGAACCGCGGCTTTCAGCAGGATGGGCGCCGCTCCCTTGGCGAGGGCGCGACGCAGGTAGACGCCGAGCACCGATCCGTAGACGAGGTGGCCCAGAAGGCTGAGGACGAAGCTCGCCGGGGTGAGGCGGAAGAGCAGTTCTGCGCCACGTGCAGAGAAGACAACGGTGGCAAGGAGCCCGGACCAAACGAAGATCCCGTAGCCGATGGACAGTGCGATCGGGTGCCGCAGCAGGATGCGGAGGCGGGTGCCGCCGAGAACTCCACACACCATGAAGAAAGCGATGCCGATCCCGCCGCCGTCACCGAGCCAGCGCCATGTGTAGCCGACAACGATGTTGGGGACACCTGTGCCCAGGATCCAGCCACCGAGGCGGGGGATGAAGTCCGGCCACAGGTGGACGGCTACCAGCGGCAGCCGCATCGCGTCGTAGGCTGCGACACCCAGCAGTCCGGCGAGCAGTCCGCGCACGGCCCATGCCGAGGAGGCCGATCGCTGGCGGACCAGAAGCACGTACAGGACGACGAAGGGAAGGACGATGAACCGCGCTGCCGCGTCCAGCGGCAGGAGTCCGAAGACGCTCAGCGGGATCGTCGTCACCGGCATCGCCCCGATGAGCATCAGCACCGCGACCCGGGCGGCCCGCCATGTCGGATTCTGCGCCGATGCCGGCAGCAGTCGCCAGTCGTGGCGGTTGGCCTCGTGATCGGCCCAGAGGTGTGGAATTCCCATGACCGGACCCTTTCTGTCAGAGCCGTTGATCTGCATGTGCGGCTCACCGTTCAACCGCGACAGCGAGTCACCAGGAAGGAATGGCCCTGGGCTGGGGCAGGGGCCGAATGCGCCGCAGGGATCGGCTTCGGGCCTCAACCTGCCCTAAGGAAGGGATGTGCAGGGCCAGGGCGCACATCATCTGGCTGGAATCGTCTGGTCGACAGAGCCGTGGGACCCTGGGCCAGGCCCGATCTGCCGGTTTTCCCGGGCCTGCAGGACCGGGCATCGGCTGCGAGCGCTTGGACGGGAAGCGAGGCTGCCGGATGGAGCCTGGCGTCACCGGCGAGACGGGGTGATCGACGCGCGCGCCCCGGGGTATCGGCACATCCGCGAATGCAAATAGGACCGGCCCAGGGCTCAGGTCCCGTCAAGAGCCCGCCTTCGGTGTTCCGTTGCCTCGCTCCTCCGGCGATGACGATGTCGCAGCTGCCGAAGTTGAGCAGGTCCCGCCCGACCGCTGACACCATCACTCCGGACGCCGGCGGGTAACCACCGTGCTGCTCGGGCCCAGAGGTCCGGCCGCGTAGAGACTGCCGCGCTGATGACCGCCGCAGCAGCAGTAAACGGGGGTGACACGCGACCGTGTCACCCCCGGCAAGATCGGCTACTGCGGTCCCCCTCGCGGCGGCCATGGCGAACTTTCAAGAGACGGAGGGCCAGCAACCCAAAGAAGAAGGCCACCTCCGCCCCGGACAGCGACAGATCAGTGTGAGCCGTCGGAACCCCTGCGCACACGCCTTGTCAGGGCTGAGCTGCCCGAAGCCTGTCAGCTTCACCACTCCAAGGCCAGTGCCTACGACGGCACACCCTTTTCTGCCAGGACCCTTCTCAATCCACTGCCGCGCACATGGAGACGGCTCGCCCCGCTCCGCGCAACATCGGGACCCGTTCTCGGGGTATACCTCGGTCAGCCGGGGGCTTTGTCTGTAAAGCCGCTGGACATCGGCCAATCCGCCTGCCCACGCGCCGCGGCCGGCCAACCACGAGACAGGACCGAGCAGGAGTCAGATCAGCTCTCCAGAGCCAGGTCCCTGGCCAGACCGGTGAGCACGCGCTTGTCGATCTTGCCGTTGGGTCGCAGCGGCAGGTCAGTGATGATTTGGAAGCGCTTGGGCCGCTTGTAGTTCGCCAATTCCTGCCTGCACCAGCTCTCCAGCTCGGACTGGGTGAGGGTACGGCCCGGCCGGGGCACCACGTAGGCCATACCCACCTCGTGGTAGACAGCGTGGGGTACCACCACGACGGCTGCGCGCTCCACTGCCTCGTGGCGCTCGAGCGCGAGTTCGACCTCTCGCGGGTACACGTTGTACCCACCCGACTTGTACATCTCCACAGACCTGCCGACCAGACGCACGTTGCCGTCCTCCTGGGCAATCGCCAGATCGCCCGTGCGCAGGAAGCCGTCAGGGGTGAATGCGGCTGCAGTGGCGTCCGGAAGGCCCCAGTAGGCCTGCATCAGGCAGGTGTGGCGGACCTGGATCTCTCCTTGTTCGCCCACCGCCACGGGCAGGTCGTCGGGGCTGGCGATCCGGAACTCGAGGCGGGGGTCGGGACGGCCGATGGTGGTGGCCAGAGTTGTGTCATCGGCGTCGTCGTCAGTGTAGGTGAGCGCGACGCACGCCTCGGTCAGGCCGTACTGGGTGATCAGGCGTGCGCCCGTGCGACGCAACTTCGCGACCAGGAACGCCGGCATCGGAGCACCGCCCCAGGCGATGTGCCGAAGTGAACTCAGGTCGGCGCTGTCGAAGCACGGCAGCGCAGCCACCATGAGGAACATCGTCGGGATGCCACCCCAGAGGGTGATCCGCTCCCGTTGCAGCATTCCGAGAGCCTCGCCCGGCTCGAAGTGCTCCTGGTACATCAGACAGCCGCCGGCAGCGATCGGCACGATCCCGAGGTCCATCACTCCGCCGACGTGGTTGACCGGCAAATAGGCCAGGACGCGGGGACGTGTGAGCCGTTGGCCCGTCGCTTGCAGCAGGCAGCCCCGGGCGAATGCCCCGGCCGCGATCATGGCCCCTTTCGGTCGGCCGGTACTGCCCGACGTGTAGACGATCAGGGCGGTGTCGTCGCCGCGACAGGCCAGCGCAGCACTGGCGATCTCGTCATCGGACAGCCGCTGCCCCTCGGTCAGGAAGGCCTCGAAGGGCACGGTCCCGGGAGGTTCATGGCCAGCAGGGTCAGCACCGGTGGTGGACGGATCAGTGCCGCGGTTCCACGTCCCACCTATGGTGATCACCCGCCGCAGTTCAGGCGCCGACGCCACGACCGCCTGCACGTCCGGCCGGTAGTCGCGACCTCCGGAATCAACCAGGGTGAAGAGCACTGAGGCCCCGCTGTCCTCCACTATGTGGGCCAGCTCGTCCCGGGAGTTGCGTGTGTCGAGTCCCACCCAGACAGCGCCGATCTCGGACAGGGCGAAGAAGAGTGTGAGGAATTCCGGGCGCGGCGTTGTCATGACGGCCACCCGGTCACCACGGCACACACCGGAGTGCAGCAGTGCCGCCGCACAGTCGCGTACCTCGCGTCGGCCCTCGGCGTAGGTGCGTCGGACGCCACCGAAGACATCCAGCTCGGCGTCAGGCTGGCGGGTCGCCCAGTGGTGCAGGAAGTCGACCGCCCGGCGCGCCGGGGGAACTTGCGTCCTCTGCGCATCCTCGGCACGGGAAGGGCGGTATCCGGATTCGTGGGTGACGAACAGGGTGATCCAGTCGGCGATCATCGCCGGGCCGGCGCCCTCCACCTCCAGTGTGTTGCGTGTCAGGCAGCGCAGCCGGCCGGGAGACTTTTCTTCTAGTGCAACCAGTTCTGCGCGTAGCCGAACACGCTCGTGGGTGAGCACCGGCCTCACGAAGCGGACCTTGTCCACACCGTAGTTGAGGCCGTAGCCACCATCCAGGTCCAGGCGCAGGTGCTTCTTGTGAAAGGCCACGATCATGGACAGGAGCAGGAAGCCGGACACCAGGCTGTCGCCCCAGGGGTCGCCGTTGTCCGGTGCGAAGCCGAGGAAGTCCTCGCGGAGCAGGGCGGCCCGTTGGAAGGCCTGCTCCGAATCCTGCGTGACGGGCACCCAGTCCGTGACGAACAGCTCCTGGCCGATGGATCGGCGCATCATCTCCAGAGTCGTGCCCGTTGATGGCATGGGTATCCAGGTCCTCTCGACGAGTTTTGGCGGCGTTAGGGCCGACGGAGACCGCAGGCCGGACGGGGGGTCAGACGGCGGTTCCCTCGCCGGTCATCCCGTGCCGGTTCATCGGCGCGGTGGTTTGGGGGGACTCATCCGGGTCGTCACCCAGCAGTGTGTAGGCGGCCGGGTCGTGCTTGCGCATCCACAGGGCGCGCCCGACAGCGAGCAGTGCGAGGGCCACTACCGCCGGCGGCAGACTGGAGACGAAGGCTGAGTGGGAGCCTGCAAGGGTGTCGAAGTTCCACAGCAGCAAGACAGTGGCACCGAGCAGTCCGATGAGGCCGATTGCCGGGGCGAGCAGAGTGCGCCACCAATGCCGGTCCTGGTGGTTGCGGAAGTAGGCGATCACGGCAATCGCGACCACCGCCTCGAGCAGCACGATCCCCAAGGTGGAGATCCCGCTCATCGTCGTGGTCAGGTTGAGGTAGGGATCCAGGCCCACCACCGCGTACACGACCACGACCGCGAGGCACATTGCGGACTGGGCAAGGCTGGCCAGGTAGGGGGATCCGTGGCGGGCGTGCGCGCGTCCCAGGGCGCGGGGAAGCAGCCCCTCGCGGCCCAGCGTGTGCGTGTAGCGGGTGGCGGCGTTGTGCGCTGACAGCAGGCAGGCAAAGGCCGAGGTGATCACCAGGATCGCGAAGATGTCGAGCATGGTGTCACCGAGGAATGAACCGGTGAGTCCGAGGAACAGCATGCCCTGCTTGTCTGCGGCGACTTGGCGGGCTTGGTTGGCGCCGAGGGCCCCGACGGCCAGCCAGGAGGTGAGACAGAAGAAGAGTCCGATCACGGTGACGGAGATGTAGGTGGCCCGGGGGATGCTGCGGGCCGGGTCGCGGGCCTCGCGGGCGTAGATCGCGGCTGCCTCGAAACCACAGAAGGAGGCGAAAGCGAACATGAACGCCACGCCGGGTGCACCGGAGAACACGAGATGCGGGGAGAGGGAGGCGGTCGGGAAGGCCCTGGCCCCCTTGGTCGCAATGATCGCGATGTCGAGCACCGCGAGCATGGCCACTTCCAGGACCATGAGAACGCCCAGTACCCGTGCCGACACGTCGATCTGGCGGTAACCGAGGAAGGCCATGATGCCCACGAATGCCAGGCTGAACAGCCACCAGGGTGCGGTAACTCCGAAGAGCAGCTTGCCAACGATCCCCGCGAAGTACCCGCTGCCTCCGGCCAGCGCCACGACCATGGCGTTGTACGCGACGAGTGAGAGGGCGCCCACGGCGGCGGCGGGTGGGCGGCCCAGGGCCTTGAGCACATATGCGTAGAAGCCGCCGGCGGAGGTCACACGACGGCTGATCGCCGCGTAGCCGACAGCGAAGCACAGCAGGGTGACGGTCGCGACGACGTACGTGCCGGGCACGCCCGCACCGTTTCCGATGGCCATCGACAGCGGCACGGTGCCGGCCATCGCGACCAGGGGCGCAGCTGCGGCCATGGCCAGGGCCACGACCTTCAGTGTGGAGAGATTTCCGTGCAGCGCCCCGGTGGCGGGCGGTCTCTGCGGTGTCTGGGTGTACACGGGCGTGACCCCTTCGGCGGGGGAGGAGAAGCAGTCCCTTTCGACGGCCCGGAAGCGGGCCAGTCCGGCACTGGCACCAGGCGGCCTCGGCGGATCGGGTACTCGGCCGCTCCTGCGGCAACGGTGTAACCCGCGCGCCTGACGAGGTTGTTCACGGCGACGGCATTCAGCGGGGCGCCGCTCCTCCGAAAAACAAGTTATTACTTGACTTTGGCCAATGTACCCCTCCCCCATCACCCCGTCAACGGGCGGCCCCATCCCCTCCACCTATGTTTTCGTGCATGCCCGACGACCTCGCCGGCTCGGTCGGCGGTCTTCTCGTTCGTGCGTCTCACCGTCGTGCCTCTGCCCGGCACGGGCCTGTCCGCTCGAGGTACCTGAGCGCCGACTCCGCCGCGTTGTACCCGCACATTCCATGCACACCACCCCCGGGCGGGGTCGCCGACGAGCACAGGTAGACACCGGGGATTCCCGTCGCGTACGGGTCGAGAGCCAACCGGGGCCGCAGCACGAGCTGCCGCCAAGTGTTCGCGCCGGCGCCGATGTCGCCCCCCACGTAGTTGGGGTTGTACTGCTCCATCTGCGGCACTGAACGCACGTGCTGGCCCACAATGCGGGCGCGGAACCCGGGCGCGAAGCGCTCGATCTGGCCAATGACCGCGGTAGTGGCGTCGCCTCGGTAGCCGTGCGGCACGTGGGCATAGGCCCAGACCGGGTTGATGTCACCCACCGACCGGGAAGGATCGGCGAGGTACTGCTGGCCGACCAGAACAAACGGTCTGTCCGGCATGACTCCCTGGACGGCGGCACTCTCGGCTGCCGCGATCTCCTCGAAGGTCCCGCCGAGGTGAACGGTACCCGCCCTCCGGCAGAACTCGTTGCTCCAGGGGACCTCGCCTGCGACCGCGAAGTCCACCTTGTATGCCCCTGGACCGAACCTGTAGCGCCGGTAAGCCCTGGCAACCCTCCCCGGCAGCCGGCCACCCGTAATCCCTATCGCCGCACGCGGGGTGACGGCAAGCATGACGACGTCCGGCCTGCCCAGCTCTTCGATGGAGCGAACGCGCGTTCCGGTCTCGATGGTGCCACCGAGCCCCCGGAGCAGAGCCGCCATCGCATCGGTCACCGATCGGGACCCACCCTCCGCAACCGGCCAGCCGTAGGCATGGCCCGCCGCCGTCAGCACAAGCCCGGCCGAGCTGCTGAGGGGCGCACGCAGCGAGGTGAAAGCGTGCGCTGCGATCCCGGCGAAGAGCCCCCGGGTCTCCGGCCTCTTCCACTTCCGGACCGTCCATGAAACGGGAGGGAGCGCACGGACGGCGAACCCGCAGAACCCAGCCAGGTGCACAGGCCTGCGCAAAGTCGGACGGAACACGTCTTCAACCAGCCCGTCGAAGGACCCGGCCAACTCCCCGAACACTCTCAGCCAGGCCTCGCCGTCCTCCTCCATGGCCAGCGCGGTGCGGTCGATGTCGCGCCACAGCACCCCGGCGGATCCCGAATCGAGAGGGTGCGCCACGTCGATCTCCGGCCACCGCCACTGCAGCCCATAGGCCTCGAGACCCAGCGACTGCAGAAAGGGGGACCCGGCCCCGGTGGGGTGAAAGGCCGAGCAGTCGTCGTGGAGCAGGCCGGGGATCGTGCGCTCACAGGAGCGGGTGCCACCACCGATGACCTCCCCGGTCTCCAGCACATGCACCCGAATCCCGTGCTGTGCCAGACGTATGGCGGCCGCGAGCCCGTTCGGCCCACTGCCAACAACCACGGCAGTACTCATACTGTTGCCTCCTGCCAGAATCGCCAGACATCCACAGGCCCTGCCGGGGCGGGTACGCAGACCTGAGTCGCACCAGCGGCCGGACCCGACTTCGCGCGGCCTCGCGGCCGCACCGATCGACCGTTCCACCTGCCAGGTGGAGCCACGGACCGTCGGTCCGGCCACCAAGCCCGCACACCGCTCCGCATGGTGAAGGATGCAGTCGCGGGCGGCACAGGCTCGCCCCACAAGGGGAGCTACGCGGCGTCGGCTTCCAGCTCCGCCGGCAGCGGGAAATGCGCCCAGATGGTCTTACCGCCCTGCGCCCAGCGGCGGATGGTGATTTCGCCGCCAAGTTCGCTCAGCAGGATCTGGAGGATCGACATGCCCCGGCCGTTGAGATCGTCCCCGGACGTGTCACGCGTCGCGGGAGCCTGCGGGTGGTTGTCCGCCACCCCAACGCCGAGCAGGCCGTCAACGTGGGCCTGCAGGGTCACTGTGATCCAAGGCGTCACCCGGCCCGCGTGACGCACCGCGTTGGTGACCAGTTCCGTGACGATCAGCGCCAGCGTGTACTGGAGGTCGCCGTCAAGGAGGAGGCCCCACTTCCGCAGGGTCCGGGCAATGTTGTGCCGGGCTTCGGGGACGGCGGCCCGGGTCGGAGGCACCGCGAAAGTGAAACGCCTGACGACTGTCGGACCGCAAAGAAGGGCGTCTGAGGCGGCGGAGGCAGCGATTGGTGTCGGAGCCGACACACTGTCGAGGAACATGAGACGTCCTGTGGTGATCAGTACGGGAGACGTCGGCCTGAGGGAGTGCGCAGGTCGAGTGGGGTGGGCGTGGTCGGCCGCTTGGGTGTGCTGGTTTTGATCCTCATTGCACGCACAAGGTCCACTCCCGTATCACGGCGGCGGACGACTGGATGGGGATCCAGTCGCATCGTGCGGGAGTCGACAGCGGGGCTGCCATCCTCTTCGCCTTCTTCCTTCACCGGTCTCGGGAGGGCCTGAGGCATCGGGGCGACCATCCGGCGCTGGCCACGCCGCGCCTCACCCTCCAATAATTAAGCAATTACTTGCTTTCTCATGTTTAGTACTAGGCCGAGTGCACTGTCAAGCCCCCCGAGAAGGCCAGCCGGCCAGGCAGTTTCGTTTGGATCATTGGGCGGACCAGAGGGCGATGGCCCAACGATGTAGAGCCCGGCCGGGAAGACGGCTGCGGTCTTCTCCTAGCGAGTGGCGATGCCTAGCCACCGCTCCAGGCCGTTGATGACAGCCGTACTGTTCGACGGTGTTGCGCTGCTTGTAGGCCACGCGGCCACAGGCCGGCGGCCTGTCTTCGCGGCAGCCTCGTCGCAACCAATCAGCATGCGGACGACTGCCGCGAGCGCCGACTCATCATCCAGGTTCGCCGTGCCCCGCCCTGCGCCGCACTCGTACTGCCGGCAGCAGCGGCTCCGCCAGACCCACCGACCGTCAGGAACGATCCAACCAACCCACGCTCCCCGTGACCCGATCCAAACGAGCCGGCCACCACATGGGACACATTGCTAGCGATCGGCCGAGGGCGCGGTAACGGGCTGCTCTTGCGCGGCGTTGCCCTGATCGAGCGCGGGACCGGTGGGCAGCAGGTCGAGCAGGTTGGACGGTACCGTCGTCGGGGAGTTCTCGGAGAAGCCGAGCGCTGCGGCCGCGTCCGCCCCCAGCGGGTACTTCGCCCCGAGGTCGGTCACCAGGTACTCCTTCCCGCCCTGCACACCTGGTGCCGCCCGGACCTGGGCCAACAGACCGCCTCCGGGGGGAAGCAGGGCGCGGTTCGCCGCGGCCTGCGAGCCGTCGGTCGTGACCGAGTCCGTGAGACCGAGCCGGACGGTCGCGACCGAACCGTCGGCGGCAAGCCCCACCCGGACGCACGGCGCCTGAGGGCGTCCGTCTACGGGCTCGACCAAAGCGGGGATGACCGTAGGAAGGCCTCCAACGGCGACCTTGGTGGCCGACAGCGGGACTGCCGCCGCATCGGAGGAGTTGACGGGGACCGCTGCCACCCGCCCACCCGGATAGGCACCTCGAGTGGCGGGCTCACCAATCAGCAGAGTCGCCTCCAGAGCGCTGAGCGGAGCCAGGCCGTCCTGGAGTACCAGGAAGTAACTGGTCCCGGTTCCACCGCCAGTGCCCGTAGAAACCGCCAGAACCTGGCCCGCCTTGGTCGGCTGCCCACCGACCCGAGGACCGTCCGCCCCACGACCCGGCACCTCGGGCGCCCGCAGGTCGGGCCCAGTAGGCAGCGCGGCCAGCCACGGGGCGGAGACCCGCCACGGCTGGCTGCTGCCGTAACCGAGCACAACCAGCGCTGCCCGGTCCGGTACGAGCATCCGCTGGTCGTGCTGGGCCAGATACAGACGGCCGTCCGGCCCCTGCACGAGTAGCGCGCCCTCGTCCAGCGGCGTGGGAATCGGACGCGCCGAACCGAGCGCCACTACGGTACGTACGGATGCGGAGGCCTCGCCGACGGCCGGATCGGCGCACAGGGCCCAGTCCCGGCCGCCGGGCCAGCCTGGCTGCGGCAGGGCGTCCGGTGCGCCGGGGATACCCAGCGGGACGCCACGCGGAACAGCTCCGATCGTCTTGGCCGCCACATACTCCACGTGCAGCTGAGAACCCACCAGGAGCCGGGCCGATGCGTAGTTCAGCACCGGGTGGAGCACGCCATCAACCAACAAATAGCGGGTACCAGTCTCCTTCTCCACAACCAGTGTCCCCGGGGCCCGCCAAGCGGTACCTGAGCTCGGCAGCACCAGACCGAGGACCGCGGCCCCGGCTACCAACACGCCGGCCAGCACGGAGCCGCCGAAGGATGCGCCGGTGAACCGCCGCATCGGTGTTTCTGCGGCATCGGGCTCCCCTCGGGTCAAGGCCGACACCACTCTGCCGAGAACGTAAAGGTGGGCCTGGAGCTGGTCCTGCTTGCTCTGCATCGTCACTACTCCACGTGTGAGGGTCCTCCGCGGCCATGCCGTCGGCGTACGTCAGCCGAACAGCCCTCGCGCGTAACCGAACAGCCCGAGCACCTGGCAAAGCACCGGCACCATACTCAGGGCGGTCAGACTCTCGGCGAGGTCCGCAGCCCTACCCCAGTAGGGCAGCAGTCGGCGCCCCGGCAACCGGTGGGCGGCAATCACCATCACGGCGGCCAGGACCGTCAGACCGCCGAGCCCGCCTGCCAGCCGCTGGGCCATCGGCAAGGAGGCCGCCTCGCGAGCCGCGAGCAGTACCAGCCCTGCCACCCCGGGGACCACGGCAGCCAGCCGCTGCCAGGCGCCGAGCAGCACACGACTGCGCAGCAGCAGCACCAGGCAGGCGACGACGGCCAGAACGGGCGGTGCCCAGCCGGATGCCCCGAGCAGTCGCACCAGGCAGAACGTGCAGGCCAGACCGAGTGCGACGAACAGGGCCGTCATGAACCGGTCGGTGCTCTTGACCCGGTCGAGCAGTGGCGGGGCCGCAATCGGTTCGACGTCCTCACCCAGATCCTCGGCTCCGGTCGGCAGCGCGGTCGTGCGCAGCCTGGCGAGCCGAAACGCGGTGACCGGTACGGTCGGGCCCAGGGCGAGAGCGGTGCAGAGCAGGACGGCGGCGGCGCCGGTCCCGGTGAGGAGCCCCGTGGTGGCGGGCAGGGCTCCCGCGGCGGCCAATGCCCCAGCGGCCGAGGCGCCGACGAACGCCGCCCGCCCACCCGGGTCCGTCACCGCCCCTAGGGCCGCCACCACCGCCACCGTCGCTCCCGCAGCGAGCAGTTGGTGGCAGGTCGGGTGGATGAGGCTCAGTCGTTCCCCGGTGGCGAGAGCAGCGGCAACGGCCGCATAAGGCAGGGCGGCCAGCCTCAACGCGGTGCCCGCGGATGTGCCGGCCCAGGTCCGTACAACCGGTGTCGCGGCCAGCGTCAGCAGGGCGGCGACCAGGCCGGCCGCCGCCGCCCGCGGCGCACTGGGCCCGCTCAGAAGCAGCACAGCCAAGCCGGTTGCAAGAGCGGCCAGGGCAAAACCGAGCAGCAGGCGGCGGGTCATCTCCTCGTGCCAGCGATCCGGGCGGGCCCGGATACCGGTGGAGATGCCGTCTACCAGGTCGTCGAAGTCCATCTCGGGCAGCGCGTCGGAACGTGGGCGCAGCGTCAGTATGTCGCCGTCGCGAAGGCCGAGCTCTGCGGGGGTGCGGTCCTCGTCGAGTGGGGCTTCACCGAGCCGTTGCAGGACCCATCCGTCGTGCTCAAGGCCGGCGTCGGCGAGGTCGGTGCCGACGTGTCGCAGTACCGCGGGCAGCAGATCGGACAGGGTCACCCCTGCGGGGACCGCCACCTCCACCTGCCGGTCGGGTGCGACGACCGCCAGCCTGCACATCTCCCCCGCGCTCTGTCCGTTCATCTCGGCGCACCCACTTCGCACTCATTTCCGAACCTCCCAAGGGGTCCGGCACGTACCTAGAAGTGGTGGCCGGTCCCAGGGGCGTGTGCCCCTGCACCTGTACACGGCCGGGACTCTCCCGGAGGTTCAAGGAGGCACTTTCACGTGACCACAGTCGTCTTCCGTCGTCCGCTGCGGCGTACCGGGCCGGAACTGCCCGACGGGGAGATCGCGCTCCAGGAGCCGCCCGTCCTGCCGGAGAAGCAGGGTGGCGGCATGTCGATGGCGATGATGTACCTCCCCATGGGTGTGTCCTCCGGCGCGATGATGCTGATGTTCGTGCAGCCCGGGGCGAAGGCCGTCAGCTATCTGGCGTCGGGAGCGATGGCCCTCTCGATGGTGATGATGCTGTTGGGCCAGCTGGGGAGTGCCTCAGGTGAGCGCAAGCGCCGTCTCAAGGGTGCCCGGCGCGACTACCTGCGGTACATGACCCAGTCCCGTCGGCAGGTACGCAGGACGGCGCTGCGCCAACGGGCGGCGCTGTCGTGGCAGCACCCCGACCCGCGGGGTCTGTGGTCGGTGGCGATGAGCTCGCGGCTGTGGGAACGGCGGGTGAGCCACGATGACTTCGGCGAGGTGCGGATTGGTGCCGGGGAGCAGCGGCTGGCTTCCCGGATCCAGGCACCGCAGACCAAGCCGGTGGAGGATCTGGAACCTCTGTGTGCGTCGGCGCTGCGGCGCTTCATCCGGGCCTACGCGGTGGTTCCGGATCTGCCGGTGGCCATCTACCTGCGGGCCTTCGCCCGGGTTCTGGTGCGTGGCGACGACGAAGTGCGACGCGGGATGATCCGTGCGGTGCTCGCCCAGCTGGCCGTCTTCCATTCCCCCGATGACCTGGTCATCGCGGTGTGTGCGGCTGACGAGCGTCGTGCCCACTGGGACTGGGTGAAGTGGTTGCCGCATGCCCTGCACGGCGGGGAGCACGACGCGGCCGGCCAGGTACGTCTGATCGCCGACACCTATGAGGGGCTGGAGCAGTTGCTGGGTGAGGAATTCACCGAGCGCTCTCGGTTCGACCCTTCGGCGGCGCCGAAGAAGAACGAGCCGTATGTGGTGGTGATCCTGGACGGGGTGCCGCTGCCGCCGGGAGCGCGGATCGCCGAGTCCGGGCTGTGCAACACCACGGTGCTGGACGTGTCGGATTCGCTTCGGTGGAAAGCCGACCGGGTCACCCTGCGGCTCAACGTCACTGCCGACTCCATCGAAACGGTGGGCTCCGACCGCACGGGCAAGGATGTCGTCACCCGGGCGGGCCGGCCCGACGTGCTCAGTACTGCACGCTGCCGGACCCTGGCGCGGCTGATCGCTCCGTACCGGATGGGAGGATCCACCGAAGCCGCGGATCCGCTGGCGACCGATCTAGAACTGACCACCCTGTTGGGCATCGAGGACGTGCGGGCTTTCGACCCGGAGGCATTCTGGGCTGCGCGCTCCCCGCACGACCGTCTTAGTGTCCCCATCGGCGTGGCCGAGGACGGTTCCCCGGTCGAGTTGGACATCAAGGAGTCCGCACAGGGCGGTATGGGCCCGCACGGCATGCTGATCGGCGCGACCGGCTCGGGCAAGAGCGAGCTGCTGCGCACCCTGGTCATCTCGTTGGCCGCGACGCACTCCTCCGAGGTCCTGAACTTCGTTCTGGTCGACTTCAAGGGCGGCGCCACGTTCGCCGGGTTGGAGGGTCTGCCGCACACCGCGGCGGTCATCACCAACCTGGCCGACGAGCTGCCGTTGGTGGACCGCATGCAGGATGCCCTGCAGGGTGAACTGGTACGCCGCCAGGAGTACTTGCGTCGCACCGGCTACAGCTCGCTGTACGAGCACGAGCGGGCCAGGATGCAGGGCGCTCAGCTGGACGCCCTGCCCACACTCTTCCTGATCGTCGACGAATTCAGTGAACTTCTCAGCACTAAAAGAGAGTTCATGGATCTGTTCGTGATGGTGGGGCGGCTCGGACGGAGCTTGGGCGTGCATCTTCTGCTCGCCTCGCAGCGGCTCGACGAGGGCCGGGTGCACATGTTGGAGTCGCACCTGTCCTACCGGATCGGCCTGCGGACATTCTCCGCCGCGGAGAGCCGCAGCGTACTGGGTGTGTCCGATGCCTATCAGCTCCCGTCCTCGCCGGGGAACGGCTTCCTCAAGTCGGACATGACCCTGACGCGTTTCAAGGCTGCGTATGTATCGGGGCCGCACAAGGCGCCTGAGCGTCGCCGTCCCCTCTCCGTGGTGGAACGGCAGGTCGTCGATTTCGGCTCCGACTATCTACCGCTGCCCGCCGAAGCGGCCCCGACCGCCGTCGAGACTGTGCCACAGGCAGCGGGTAGCGGCGCCCCCACCCTGTTCGACCTGTTGCTGGAGCGGTTGCACACCCCTGGCCCGCCGGCCCGCCAGGTGTGGCTGCCGCCGCTGGCGGCGCCGCCGAGTCTGGACCAGGTCATGCCGCCCCTCACCGCCGATCCCGCGCTCGGCCTCACCTGCGCCGACCCGCAGACCCGGGGCGCACTCACGGTCGCCTTGGGCATTGTCGATCGCCCGTTCGACGGCCTTCGGGAACTGCTGAGTATCAACCTCTCCGGCGCCGCTGGCCATGTGGGTGTCGTCGGCGCTCCGCAGAGCGGCAAGAGCACGCTCCTGCGCACGCTTGTCACAGCCCTCGCCCTCTCCCACACGCCACAAGAGATACAGGTCTACTGCCTCGACTACGGCGGCGGCACGCTCGGCAGCCTCTCCGGACTGCCGCACGTCTCCGGCGTGGCGTCACGGCTGGAACCCGATCGGGGCGCCCGAATCGTCGCCGAGGTCAGTCAACTACTCACCCAGCGCGAGCGCCGGTTCTCCGAGCAGGGTGTGCAGTCGATGGCCACATACCGGCGGATGCGCCGGGACGGCCAGTGCGCCGACGACCCTTGGGGGGACGTCTTCCTTGTGGTTGACGGCTGGTTCACCCTCCGCCAGGAGTTCGAGGGCTGGGAGGCGATCATCACCGACATCGCCAATCGTGGCCTCAGCTATGGCATCCACGTCGTCGTCAGTGCCACTCGCTGGTCCGAGATCAGGCCCTGGACCCGCGATCTCCTCGGCACCCGTCTCGAACTCCACCTCGGCGACGCCATCGAGTCCGAGGTCAGCAGCCGGGACGCGGCTCGGGTCCCGGCGATCCCCGGCCGCGGCCTCACCTCCGAGGGCTTGCACTTCCTCGCCGCACTCCCCCGCATCGACGGCTCCGGATCGGTCGAGGACCTCCAGGAAGCCACGGCCGCGCTGGTCAAGGAGGTCGCACACAGCTGGAGGAGCCCCCATGCTCCGGCCCTCCGCATGCTGCCCCACACCATTCCCGTCGCCGAGCTGCCCCCTCCGAGCGGCGACCTGCTGGTCCCGATCGGTGTGGACGAGCAGCAGCTGGAACCGGTGTGGCACGACTTCGGGCAAAGCCCCCATCTCATGGTCTTCGGAGACACCGAGACCGGAAAGACCAATCTGCTCCGGCTGGTGGCTCGCGCCGTCGTCCAACGGTACGCGCCGCAACAGGCCCGGATCATGATCGCCGACTACCGTCGCGACCTCTACGAGTGGGTTCCGGAGCAGACGCAGCTCGGCTACGCCGTCTCGGAGTCCGCGCTCGCCGAAATGATGACCTCCACCGCCAAAACCCTTCAGGGCCGCCTCCCCGGCCCCGAGATCACCCCGGACCGGCTGCGGCAGCGGGACTGGTGGGTCGGGCCCGAGCTGTTCGTCCTTGTCGACGACTACGAACTGGTCGGCGGCGGGCTGCACGGCCCGCTGGCGCCGCTGCTCGACCTGCTGCCCCAGGGCGCCGAGATCGGCCTGCACCTGATCGTCGCCAGGTCCAGCTCCGGCGCCTCCCGGGCGATGTCCGATCCGGTCCTGCGAAGGCTGTGGGAACTCGGCACCCCCGGACTGCTGCTGTCCTGCAGCAAGGAGGAAGGCACCTTCCTGGGCAATGCCAAGCCCCGCCTGCTGCCACCGGGGCGGGCCACGCTGGTCACCCGCCGGCAGAACCTGCTGCTGCAGACCGCTTTCCTCGACCGGCCCGACCTCCCCCGTCGCACCGGCTGAGCGTTCCTCGGCGCTGACTCGCCCGGCCGTTCACCTGCATGTCTCCCCCGCGCAATCGGACTGCCCCGCAGTGGGGAAGCAAAGCGGGACCAGCGCGTGAACACTGATCGAGCTCTTCCGGATACCGCCCGGTAGAGGACTTTCCAAACAGCGGCGCCACGCATGCTGTCCAGGTGAGGACTACTGCGGTGCGCACCGGCGGCGCATGCGGACAAGACGGTGCCCCGGCCGCCCCGGGACTGCTCCGATGAGCACCCGGGGCGCCGTCCTGGATCCGCCGCACGCCCTGGCCGCCGTCGGATTGCCCGAGCCCGGCGGCGACCCCGGGGTCCTGCGCGACAATGCCCAGGCCCACTACGCCCTCGCCGCACAGCTGCGCGCGCACAGTGCCCATATCGAGGATCTGGTGCGGCAGTCGCAGACCGCCTGGCAAGGCAGCGCCGCCGACGCCTTCCGTCTCGGGGCGGCTTCCCACGCCAACGACCTAGCGACCACCGCGTCGATCGCCGTGAAGACAGCCGAGCAGCACGAGGACCACGCTTCCCGGCTCGAGCAGGCCCTGGAGATCCTCAAGGAATTGGCGATCCAGATCGCCGCCACCCTCGCCTTCATCACAGCCGCGGCACTCTTCCCACCCCTGCTCGCCGCAGCCGAGATGCACCTGGCGGCGTTGGCCGTCGACGCGGGCCGCCTCGTGCAGTGGCTGGCCGACCTGCTGGCTGCGGTCGTTCGCTTCTTCGTACGGGCCCGCACCTGGATCGCGCAGGTCAGCAAGCTGGTCTGGCGCAGCGAGTCCGCCAGCCTGGGATATGGGAAGGTGCTCTACGACGGGGCCCGCGACATCACCGTGGACGTGCTGGCAAGCCTGACCGCCCGCGGGGTCGGCCACAAGCCGTTCGACATCACCATGGTGTGGAGCGCCCTGGGCAGCGGGCTGGCCGGCGGACTGATCGGCGGACTGGAGGCAAGCGGGTTCAAGAAGGTCCTCACCGCGGGCGGCGAGGTCAAGCGTGCCGCGGATGGCCTACCGGAGTTCGTGAGCATGGGAGAGCAGGCGAAGTCCTGGGTGAAGTCTCTCGGGAGGGGGCCATCGCACGACGGGGCCGGATTCGGGCAGGCCGATGCTCTGGGGACCAGCGCCACGGCCACCGCGGCTGGTACCCCCGACAATGCGGTCAGCCGGACGGCCAGTGACCTGGAGGACCTCACCCGGGTCGCCAGTCACGACGGCGCGGGGCATGCCACCGGTGTCTCCGAAGGGGGTGTCATCCGCTCCGGCCCAGGGACCGCGGACCGTCCCGCCACCGACGTGTCCGTTCCCGCACCGGAGGAGATCGCCCAGGCGCTCGGCGGCGCCGGCGAGACGGTCCCGTACGGCGGTGTGCGGTTCGCAGAAGTCCCGGTGGACAAGCCGGTCGGCGGGCGAGGGAACGCACCCGCTGTCCCCGGCCCGACCGGCTCGCTCGACCGGTTCCTGGCAGCCCGAGCCGGTACACGCAAAGCGGGGCTTCGGGGCGTGCCGGGCGAGGGCGCTCCGCTCGCCCGACAGGCAGAGGCGGCCGGCGCCGCCCAGCGCAGCGCGACCGCGCTGCACCAGCAGGCGGAAATGACCCTGCGAACGGCGCAGGAACGGCTCAGAGCAGCCGAACAGTTGACCGCTGCCCGTACGGAAGCACTCGGCCGCAGCAGGGCGCAGGTATGGGCAGCCGAGAGCCGACACGACCTCGCCCAGGTCTTCGGTGACCCAGCACGGGTTCAGCGTGCGGCGCAGGAAGTGGCCCGGGCGCGGACTCGAGAATCGCTCGGCAGACGGCAGTGGGAGAGGGCAACTGGCGCCCGGGCCGCCGCAGACGCCCAGGTGCGAGCCGCCTCCCGCGCGACGGACGTCGCCGCCGCCGAGGCCGCGGCGGCTCGGCAGCGATTGGATGCGGCGCTGGCCCGGCACCAGGCGTGGCAGGGGTTCGCGGACGCCGGCAGGGCGCTTCGCGAGGAGACGTCGGCCTCGTCGCTGTTCGCCGGCGCACTGCGCCGCAACACCTGGAAGGAGGGTCTGCCCGTCGAGTACGGCCAAGCCGTCCGAAACGGCGAGCGGCAACTGCGGCCGATGGAATGGCAGAAGGCCGCCATTGGAGGGTTCTCCCCACAGTCCCTCAAAGCCATCGAGGCCCCGAAGTCATGGCGAGAGGCATTGCTGTACGAGCCTACCAAGGGCTTCTTCAAGGGATCCCTGGGCAACACTGTCTCCACTGGCATCGCCTACCGGCCGGGGCAGACTAACCCGTTGGTGTGGGTGGGCGTGCCCATCGCCGGAGTCGGCAACGTGACTCGGGACCTGTTGAAGGGTGTGTCCGTCAACCGTCTCTTCCCGGACAAGAGCATCGAGGACGCATTGTTCCGCGTCGGCACGAAAAGCCTGGGGAAGCAGGTCATCCGGATGGTCATGGGCGAGATCGTTCCCTCTCCCGCCCGGTCGTGACATCCCGCGGCTCGGTCCGGTTGTCCTGACGGTCCGTCCCGAGCCAGTGCGCCATGGCCTCAGCCCTGTTCGAGGCCTGGAGCTTTCCCAGGATGTGGTTGATGTGGTTCTTGACCGTCTTCTCGCTGAGCACGAGTCGGCTGGCGATCCTGGAGTTGGACAGACCCTGCGCCACGAGATTCATGACCTCCCGCTCCCGCCGGGTCAGTGCATCGATCTGCCTGTTCTGCGGTGCGGTCCGCACGGGCACGTTCGTGTGCAGTCGGCTCAGTATCGCGGAGGTGGCCTGCGGCGACAGGTGCGCCAGCCCGGGGCCGGCACGTAGAACGGCGCGGATCAGCTCGTCCGGGGTGAAGTCTCCGTGGACGAGGAATCCCGATGCCCCCAGGCGCATCGCGGATTCCACGGTGACAGGATCGTGGGTGTAGGTGGTCATCAGCACGCGCGAGATCGCTGCAAGGGGCCGCAGCACGCTCAGGCCGTCGACATGGGGCATGCGGTTGTCCAGCAGGATGACGTCGGGGTGGAGCTGCTGGGCCAGGTGCAGAGCTGCGCGCCCGTTCCCGGCCTCGCCCACGACGGCCAGCCTCGGGTCGGTGCCGAGCAGTGCCCGAAGGCCCATCCGGACCACCGCATTGTCGTCGACGATCAGCACACCGAGGGACTTGCCTGGCAGGTGGTCGATCATGGCCGTCACTTTCTGCATACGGTACCGCTCCACCCGGCGGGCCGGGCAGGGGTGCGGGTGGTTCAGGGGCTGGGAACCGCACAGGCGCCCGGCATGGCGGAGCCTGTCGGGCTGGCGAGCGGGAGGCGGACTCGTAGTTCGGTTCCGCCCTGGCGGCTGCGGCCGATGCGTAGGGTGCCGCCGAGCAGTTCGGCACGCTCACGCATGCCGAGGACCCCGTAGCGCTCACCTTGTTGCCGATCGGCCGGCACGGAAGCGGGGTCGAAGCCTTCCCCGTCGTCGCAGACGGCCACCTCCACCCGGTGGAGGCCGTCTCGGGCGATCGTCACCCACAGGTGGGAGGCGGAGGCGTGCCGAACCGCGTTGGCGAGCGCTTCGTCGACGATGAGCAGCAGTTCACAGCGGACCTCACCGCCGAGCTCACCGTCGAGTCCCTCAGCCACATGGACTGTCCATCCCGTCAATGCACGCGCCGACCAGGTGGCAGCTGTGCGTTCAATGGCCTCCCGGAGCGACTCGGTTCCTCCGGCTGTGGGCGCACCGCGCAGGCCCGTCATCAGATCCCTGGCCTCACGGGATGCCTGGCCGGCGGCAGCAGCGATCTGCCCGGCGCGGTCCGCCAGATCCGGGCGTCCGTTGCGGGCCTCACGGGCAAGCGCCTCGGCAGCCAGCGCAATGCCGTCAACGGTCTTACCCAGTGAGTCGTGCAGGCCGCGTGCCAGTCGGGCACGTTCCGCGGCTGCGGCGCGCCTGACCCGTTCTTCGCAGGTCTGGCAGCCACCGGGGGCACGGTTCGAGGGTGGGACGGGAGGGCGGACAGCGGACAAGGCCACGGCCGCCACGAAAAGGGCGACCCCCGCTGCGGACAACGGGGCAAGAACCCAGGCGCCAACGGCTGCGGAACCGGCGACGAGGAGGGTGACGGCGGACGTGCGGCGGGAACGGGAGCAAGGTCCGGCGGCGCAATCTCCGATCTGGCGGTGGGTCATCTGCGGGCCTCTCGTGCCGGGGCAGTTCCGAGTACCCAAAGGACCCCGGGAACCGTGTCCTGGGGCCCTGAAGGGTAGGTCTCAGCATCCCGGCGGCCATGCCGGGAAACATCCGCCAGCAGGCCAGTCCGCTCCCGCCCCCTGGCAGGGGGCGCCTACGAGGCCTTTCTCCGGGTTTCGCGGCACTGCTGGAGGGCTGTCTCCACCTCGCAGACCTGGTCCCGCATGGCGACGGCCCAGTCGCTCTCCCGCTGGTAGATGTCGAGGAGCTCCTGGGCGTCCAGGGAGGTGCGGCGGGCGCGGATTCTGCGCAGGGCGGCCTGTGCGGTCGCCAGCTCGGATTCGATGTGGAGCCGTACCATCCGGGCGAGTTCGTCGGGACGGCGATGGAACACGCCTTCGCACTGCCAGCGGGCAGGGCCCAGGTCGAAGAGCCAGGCCTTGGCCGATCGTTCAAAACCCGGCGTCTCCGGGCGGGCCACGCCTCCGGGCCACTGCGGGTGGCGGGCTACGAGGGCCGGGGCGGTGGTCGAGGCGCGGGTGCCGTGCAGGACCGCTGTGGTGGGCTGTGGCTGGCGCATGGAAGGCTCCTTGCTGGTCGCGCGGTCGCCGACGGGAGCGGGCGCCGACCTGGGAAGTGTTTGGCAGGCTAGTCGGCACCCCGACGCTCCCGGAAGGGGCCTGGGCCCTTGGTCCCGGGTACGGCGTGGGCCCCGGTCCGATTTTGCAAGCAGGTCTCTCGCAGGATGCCCAGTCCGGTCACGGGCAGCGGCCGTTCTCGGCGGGATGGGGCACTCCGCTGTGGGGAAATCTCCCAAAGGCACCGGTATAGGCTTTCGTGCATGGGATCGAGCGGTCCAGCAGCGGCCTTTGTGGGGCGGAGCACGGACATGGCCCTACTCCAGCAGTTGGTGCGGGACGTGTCGGCCGGGCTGGGGCAGGTCGTGTGGGTCGAGGGAGAGCCGGGGATCGGCAAGTCCTCGTTTGTGGAGGCCGCGCTTACAAGTACCGAGGCTGCCGGCTGCCGGACGGGGTGGGCCGAGGCAGACGAGCTGAGTGTGCACTCTCCACTGCGGGTGGTGATGGACTGCCTGGGCATCAGCTCGAACTCCCCTGATGACCGGCGAGCCCAGGTGGCCGGGCTGCTGTACGGCAAGCCCGGTTCCGAGGTATTGGGCGGCGTCGATCCGGTGCGCGCCGCGATGGAACGGCTATTGGCGCTGGTCGACGAGCTGTGCGCCAGCGGGCCTCTGATCATGGTGATCGACGACGTCCAGTGGGCCGACGAGCCCAGCCTCATCGCCTGGCACCGGCTGGCTCAGTCGGTCGAACAGCTGCCGCTGCTGCTGATCGCGGTCTCCCGGCCGTTGCCCCAGCGAGACGCGGTGGCGCAGCTGCGGCAGAGCGTGCTTTCTCGCGGCGGGGTGCGGTTCCAGCTAGGGCCGCTGGCCGAGGAGGACGTGTCCCAGGTGGTTGCCCGGCTCGTCGGGGCGCCGCCCGGGCCGCGACTGAGGCATCTGGCCGCGAACGCGGCGGGCAATCCGCTCTACCTCGTCGAGCTGGTCGACGTGCTGCTGGACGAGGGCTCAGTGGTTCTCGCAGAGGAGGCCGAGCTGGCGGCAGGTGTGCCTGATCGGGTTCCGCAGTCGCTGGCTGCGGTGATCAGCGCCCGGCTGGGCTTTCTTCCCCAGCCGTTGTTGGAAATGCTGGGTACCGCGGCCCTCCTGGGTCAGGAGTTCACCGTCACGGATCTGGCGGCTGTTCTGGATACCTCGGTCTCCGCGCTGCTCAGTGGGCTGCGGCAGGCCGATGTCGCGGCGGTCGTGACAGCCTCTGGCGCGGGCCTGCGGTTTCGCCACCCGCTGATCCGGCAGGTTCTCTACGACGGCTTGCCGTCCCCCCTGCGAGCAGCCCTGCACCGCCAGGTAGCCCAGGTACTGGCGGGGTCCGGAGCCGGTGTCGAACGGGTTGCCGAGCAGCTGATCGCCGTGCCCGCGGCAGTGGACCGGTGGTCCCTGGAGTGGGTGGCGTCCCACGCGGAGACGCTGACGCACCAGGTTCCGGGGGTAGCGGCCGAGCTGCTGCGGCAGGTGGTGGAGCAGAACGCGGGCATGGGGACCGAGCAGTACGAAGTGATGGTGTCCGCGCTCGCCAGGGCGCTGTTCCGACTCGGTTTGCACGATGAGGCGGAGAAGCACGTATGGGGACTGCTGGCGCTCTCGCCGAGCACCGAACGTGCCGCCGAGATGCGTTGGCTCCTGGCCCGGATGCTCTTCGGCGCCGGCCGCAACGACCAGGCCCGCTCGATGATCGCGCAGACGCTCCGGGACAGAGCGCTGCCGCCGAAGTGGCGGGGCCGTTTCCAGGCTCTGTCGGCCATGTGTCTGCGCGCCGACGAGGGAGATCTCCGCGGGGCAGAACACGGAGCCCGGGAGGCGCTGCGCGCGGCAGAGGCCGCGCAGGACCGGTTCGGCGTCGGCTACTCGTTGTGCGTGTTGTGGCTCGTCGATTCGGCACGGCGCGACCACGGCAGCGCCCTGGCGGCAGTCGAGCGGGCGCTCGCCGTGCTCGGCGACGACCCGGAGTTCGCGGATCTGCGGGCCTGGGCACGGGAGAACCAATTGTTCACCTTCCAGAACCTCGACCGGCTGGCGGATGCGGAGACCGTGCTTCGGCAGGCCCATGCGGAGGCGGTGCGTGAAGGCGAGCCCGCCAAGGCGACCCTGTACATCGGGTCGGCCGTACACGATTTCTGGTGCGGCCGTTGGGACGACGCCCTGGCCTCGCTGGACTCGGTTCAGGCGCAGGGGCCGGAAGCCACCTATTTCGGGCTGCGGGAACGTGGCCCGATGTTGCTGCACCACGGCGTGACCGCGCTGATCGCCGGGCACCGCGACAACCGCGACCTTGCGCGCAAACACCTGGACGCCGGGCTGGCGTTGCCGATGAACACCATCTCCGACTGGGAGAACGGTGACTTCCTGCTCGCCGCGCAGGCGTTGGAGGCAGAACGCGAAGGAGACCCCGAGCGGGCGCTCGTCCTGCTGTCCCGGATCTTGGAGCCCCGTCCGGGGCAGATGAGCCTGATGCACCAGTGGCTGCCAGACCTGGTCAGGCTGGCCGTGGATCTGGAGGACGGGGCTGTGGCCCGGGCGGCGAGTGAGTTGTGCCAGAGCGAAGCAGACCGGGAAGTGACGCCGGCGCGAGCGTCTTTCGCCGCGCGACGCTGTCGCGGGCTGGTCCAGGGCGATCCGTTCCCCGTCCTGGAAGCCGCCGAGCACTACGCGGCCGTCGGGCGGCCCTTTGAACGGGCACAGGCTCTGGAGGACGCAGCGGTCCTGTTGGCCCGCCGCGGCCAAACCGGGGAGGCGCGAGCTGCGCTGGCGGACGCCACCTCTGTCTACGCGCAGGTGGGTGCGGCCTGGGACATACGGAGGGCGGACACCCGTATCCGGCCGTACGGAGTGCGCCGCGGGGTGCGCGGTCCTCGTCCGCGGGCGTCGTTCGGGTGGCCCGCGCTCTCCCCCACCGAGTTGCGGGTGGCCCGGCTGGTCGCGGAGGGCAAGTCGAATCCGGAGATCGCCGCGGACATGTTCTTGTCCCGGCGGACGGTCCAGACCCATGTGTCGCACATCTTGGTCAAACTTGGTGTCCACTCCCGCGTCGAGATCGCCACTGAGGCGCTGCGGCATTCGGAGCCGCAGGGGGCCGGTGCGGTGGCGTGATGCGCTGTGTATGTCGCACGCCGAGGGCGCGTGGCCGTCCTCGGCGCCTATGCGGGGACCGGACCTGCAGGGGCAGGGGGGCACTTGGGCTCTCCCTTGGGCAGCAGTCCGCTGACGAGGTGCCGCCCCAAGTAGGGCGCAGCGGGAAATGGCCCTTCCGGGTTGAGCAGGTGGACAGGCTCAGAGCAACAGATCCCGAAATGGCTCATCCGTCGCCTGTTGCCCTCGTTTCACCCGTTGCCGGGACAGGCGCAGCCGTCCGCCCCGGGGCAGCGCCGGGTACGGCCGTCTCCTTCGCGAAAGCTGTGGGAACAGGCCCGGCAATGCGGATGCGGTTCGCGGTGCCGGAGGCCACCTCACCGGAAGGCGCAGGGAATGGTGATCCAGACGGTTTTGCCACCGTCCCGGTGGCATTCGGTGGAGCAGTGTCCGCCGGCTTCGCCGAGCAGGGTCTGAACGATGTGGATGCCCCGTCCGGAGGTGGCGTCCGAGGGGACCGGGCTGGCGTGCGGACGCTCCTGGTCGCCGTCGCGGACGCCGAGTTGGAAGCCGCCCTGGCTGTCGAGGAGCATCGTGACGGAGATGAGGGCGGTGACCTGACCGGCATGACGGACGGCGTTGGTGACCAGTTCCGAGACGATCAGTTTGACGGTGTCGACGACGTCTTCGGTGTCGCCTGCTCCCCAGCCGCAGAGGGTTTCGCCGACTGTGTTGCGGGCCGCCCGGATGGAAGTGTCACGTGGCAGGAGGGTGAACGTGTGGCACCGGCCTGCTTTGGTTCCGGGGAGTCGAGGACTGCAGCGAACAGGCTCCTGTCTGGCGCCGGAGAGCCACGCGGCTCCCGCCACCCGCTGGCTCTGGCTGTGTTCAGCCGATGGAGTGAACATGACTGCGTCCTTGTCGTCAGAACCGCATCGGTCGGCCGGACGGAGTTCGGAGGTTGACCGGAGCAGGAGGGGACTTGGGGTCCGGTTGCTTTCGAACCTGGATCCTGTGCATGGCGTCCGCCTTCCATGGGACCGGAGTCCCGGACAGGGCCCGAGAACTTCGCATCTCCTACGCTCGCGTCCTGTGGTGCCAAAGACATCCGCCATCCCGCCTGTCGGCGAAGACCCGTGCCGCCGGCTCCGTGAGCAGTGGACAGGATGGGCCGCCGATCCCGGTGTGGTGGATTGGCGGCGGCATACGCGGGATGCGCTTCAGGAGGCTGCAACCGCCCGCTCGGTGGGGGTACCCGCTTCGTACTGGCGGGAGCTGACGGCAAGTTCGACTCGGGAGGTGATCCCTAGCTTGGCGAAGATGGTGGAGAGGTGGAATTGGACGGTGCGCGGCGAAAGGAACAGACGGACGCCGATGTCGGGGTTGGAGCAGCCGTCGGCGACGTAGCCGACGATGGCACGCTCGGTCTCGGTGAGTGCTGCCCATCCGGTCTGCGCGCCGTTGGAAGGCCGACGGCGGATACGGATGCCGGCCGCGGTCAGGCGGTCCTCGACGCGCTGAGCGTCATGGCGGGCACCCAGCCGCTTGTAGAGCAGCAGCGCCTCCCGGAGTGCAGTACGGGCGGCGGCCGTCCGTCCCTGCGCGGCGAGCAGTACGGCGGCGCCTTCCTGGGCATAGGCCTCATACAGCAGACGGCCGGTGTCCTTGAATCCCTGTGCCGCCTGGAGCAGGATCTTAGGTTCCCGGGCGGCGAGACCACGGCTGTAGAGTGCCTCGGCGTGGAGGCTTCCGCCCTCCACGCCGGCTGTCATCTCTCCCAGCTCCTTGGCAACGGAGCGCAGCCGAGCGGTGTCTCCCGCGGCCTCGGCCAGCCTGGCCAAATCCGGGGACATCCGATGGGTCAGGAACCGCCGACCCATACTGTGCAGACCGTTCTCCCAGTCGGCGAAGAGCAAGTGTACGGCCTTGTCCGGCTTTCCCTGGGCTTCCAGGCCCAAGGCTGTGGCCCAGCGGTACAGAAAGGTGTAGGACCCGTTGGCGGGGCTCTCGTCGGGGCTGTCCGCGAGGGCGATGCACGGCTGCGGTTCTCCCCGGTGGAACGCGATGATGGCAGCCTGGCTCCTCAAAGCCGGGAGGAGGCCGAAGTGGTCGACGGTTTCCAGTCCTGCGCTAATTTCTGCGAGTGCATCGTCCCACCGGCCGTCGGTGAAGTGCAGCCGCGCCTTGCCCAGGTGATACCACGTCAGGTAGTCGTGGCCGCCTCGGTCGCAGTCCCGCAAGCCCCGGTCGAAGGCGCTGTGGGCCTCCTGTGAACGGCCCAGTCCCATCAGAGCCAGGCCCCGGACGAAATGCGGAGCCATCTGCAGATCTGGGTCGATCTCCTGGTTGCCCAGCACCGCCAGGGCCTGGTCGGCCAGATCCAGCGCCTCAGCGGCGCATGCCTCGGGTAGACGCATGGCGGCCGACAAGGTCAGGCCGTAGGCAGTGCAGTAGGCGTCGTGGACGAGGTCGCCCGCCGCCAGGGCGCGACGGGCGGCACGGGCGGCGTGCTCGAAGTCGCCTTGGAAGTAGTGGCATTGGGCGGCGAAGGCGTGGAATCTGGCGGCGGCAGGGTCGTCGCCCGACAGTGCCCGGAGTGCCGATTCGGCCGCCTGGGCGGCCTCTTGGAGTCGCCCCTGCCGGTACAGGCTTTGGGCAAGCATCCAGTGCAGTTCAGTGGCCGGCGCCGATCCGTCGGCCTGCCGCACCTGCCGCACCAGTGCCTCGGCGCGGGCTGGCTGCGCCGATCTGAGCAGGGCGCGGACGGTGTGCAGGTGCAGGCAGGTGTGGCGGGGGTCGCCGGGGCTGACAGCGTCCTGTGCCCTGCCGAGCACGTCGGCCGCCGCGGCCGGGGCGCGGAGCACCATGGCCGGTGCCATCTCGACAAGCCGGTCGACGGTTTGGTCGTCGATGGGCAGAGGTACTCGCCGCAGGTAGTCGGCGATCTGCTCGGGCGGCGCTCCGGCCTGCAGCAGTTGCCGGCCGACCTGCAGTTCAAGGGCGCTGCGCAGTCCGCCGGGGATGCTCTCGGCCAGGGCCTGGCGGACGAGGTCGTGACGGAAGGTCAGGCGGGTTCCTGCATCGAGCAGCAGGCCGGCGTCGATGGCGTTCCGGACCGGCTTCCATAGCCGCATGACCGGGGTTTCCACCACCGTCGAGAGGTCCGCAAGGCTCACCTGCGGTCCCATGACAGCAGCCACTTCCAGGAGTTCTCTGGTGCTGGCCGGAAGGTCTGCCAGACGTCCGAGGATTGCCTCCGTCAGTGACTCTGGCAGCGAGGCAGGTTCGGGCCCGCGATCTGCGATCGCAGCGATGCCGCCGGCGATCTCCAGGCGGTTCTGCTGGGCCAGTGCAGCGATCATCTCGGTGATGTACAGCGGATTCCCGGCGGCGGCCGACACGTGCTGAAGGAGCCCGGCAGTCGGCGGTGCACCGGAAAGGCGGGCGACCAGTTCGGCCGTCTCTGCACTGTCGAGCGGCGGCAGCGACAGCACCTGGGTCCAGCGCCCCCTGAGGGCTCTCAGAGCACCTGCCGTGTCCTCTGGGCCCGCAGGCTGGACGGCCGCACACAGCAGCAGTGGCATCTGACCCAGGACTCGCTGGAGGCGGCTGAGCACTATCAGGCTGGAGGCGTCCGCCCAGTCCAGGCCGTCCACCAGTAGGGCGACCGGACCTTGCGCGCACCAGCGGTCCAGCACGGCGAGCACCGCCTCCGCAATGCCGAACTCCCGATCGGCGCCGCTCGCGCCATTGCGGCCGAGGAGCAGGGCCTCGAGGGAGGCCAGTTCGGGGGGCTGCTCGGGACGGTCCGAGGCGAAGCAGGAGCGGAGCACCTGGAAGGGGGTCCGTTGTTCCAGCGCCTCACCGGTGCCACGCAGGACACGAAACCCGGCACTCCGGCACTCGGCGGCCAGCACATCCATGAGGGCGGTCTTGCCGATCCCGGCTTCTCCTTCGAGCAGTACCGAGACGCCGTGCCCGGACTGCGCGCTGGCACGCAGTTCCCGCAGCCTGGCCAGCTCGCCTGCACGCCCTACCAGTGCGGTCGGCCGCACCCGCGAGCGGTACCCGCCATCAATCGGCACGTCGGGTTCCTCCCCTCGGGAGCCGCATGGGCCGCGGTGTCCTCGAGGACTCCCCGGGGTCGTCGACCCCGGTACGGGCATGTCCATGAGGCCGGGTACCCGCCCGGCCGGACGCCCCATATCCAAGCTAATACTTGCTTTTTTAATGTAGGCCTACGGAGAGCCGTCGTCAACGAGGTCGACTCCTCCTTGCACACGGGGACAGGCGGGGATTCCAGGGCCGGTCGGAGCGTCAGGGCGGATCGACATGACAGCCCCCTCCGGCACGCCCGCGCGGGGCATCCTGGCTGCTCCACGTGATGATCCAGCGGCTGCCGCCCCACCCGATGGGCACCACGCCCGCCGGACCCCTGGCGCGCTGTGCGCACCGCACATCCCGCCGCGGCGGGCCGCTCATACGGTGATCGGCATATGCCACCACCAGAGGCGGCGAGACAACGGGAGGGCGCCGGTGAACCGGCTGCGTATGGCCATGGACGTCGGCGGCACGTTCACCGACGTCGTGCTCTACGACGAACGCACAGGCCGGTACCGGGCGGACAAGGTGTCCACCACCCCTGGCGACCTCACCAACGGCATCTTCCGTGCCGTGGGAGCGCTGGCCCCCGCACCTGAAGAAATCACCTTCCTGGTGCACGGCACCACCCAGGGCCTCAACTCCCTGCTACAGCGCCGCGGGGTGCGGGTGCTGCTGCTGGCCACCCGGGGCGTCGCAGACGTCTACCACATCGCCCGCGGGCCGCGTTTGCGCCTGTACGACCTGCACTACCGCAAACCGGTACCGCTGCTGCCGCTGCGCGACATCGTCGAGGTGGGCGGGCGCTTCGACGCGACCGGTACGCAATTGGAGCCGCTGGACGAGGCGGCGGTCCGGGCGGCGGCCCGCCGCTATCGCGCGGATGGTTTCGGCGCCGTCTGCGTCGCCTACCTGTTCAGCCACATCAACCCCGCACACGAGCTACGTACCCGCGAGCTCCTCACCGCCGAGCTCGGGGAAGCCACTACCATCTCGCTCTCGCATGAGACCGCCAACGAATGGCGGGAGTACGAGCGCACCTCCTCCGCGGTCGCCGAGGCCTACATCGGCCCGACCGTGCGCAGCTACCTCGACGGCCTCATCCGCGGTCTGACAGCCCGGGGCGTGCCAGCGCCGCTCCACGTCATGCAGTCCTCCGGTGGTATCACCACCGCCGCCACTGCACGGGACCGCCCGCTGCAGACCCTGCTCTCCGGCCCGGTCGGCGGCACCATGGGCGGGGCCGCCCTGGCCGAGGCAACCGGTCGGCCCCACCTGATCTGCATCGACATGGGCGGCACCTCCTTCGACGTGTCCCTGGTCGTCGACGGCCGACCCGACCTGTCCCCCGAGATCCGCCTGGAAGGCCTGCCGCTGCTGACCAGCGCGGTGAACATCCACACCATCGGCGCCGGCGGCGGCTCGGTGGCCCACCTCACGGCCGGCGGGCTACGCATCGGACCGCAATCAGCGGGCGCCCACCCCGGGCCCGCATGCTACGGCCTGGGCGGAACCTCCGCCACCGTCACGGATGCCAACCTGCTGCTCGGCCGGATCGACGCCGAGCACTACGCCGGCGGCCGCCTGACCCTGCACACCGGCCTCGCCGCACAGGCCGTCACCGACCTCGGCCATAGCCTGGGTCTGGATACCCAGGCTATGGCCGAGGGCATCTGCGACGTCGCCAACGCCAAAATGGCCCAGGCCATCCGTACCCTCACCGTCTCCAGAGGGATCGAACCCCGCACTTTCAGCCTCCTCACCTACGGCGGCGCGGGCCCTATGCACGGTGTGTTCCTGGCCCGCGAACTCGGCATCCGCGAGGTCCTGGTGCCCCGGATGCCGGGCGCCTTCTCCGCCTGGGGGATGCTCGGCACCACCATCCGCCGCGACCTCACCGAGCCCTGCTTCCGGCCCGGCGCCGAACTCGACGGCAACCACCTGGCGCACCGGCTCGCCGCACTGGAGGAGCGGGCCCTGACCGCGCTGGACAGCGAGGGCGTCCCCCGCGCCGACCGGCACGCCGCACACGCCGTCGACATGCGCTACGCCGCCCAGGAATACACCCTCACCGTGCCACTGACCGACGCCGCCGAGCCCGCCCGACCGGGTTTCCTGACGGCCGTCTCCCGGCGCTTCGCCGACCTGCACCACCGCCGCTACGGACATGCCAATCCCAGCGCCCCCGTGGAGTTCACCACCCTGCGCACCACCGCCTTCGGCGACCTCGGCCGGGCACGGCCGGAGCAGCTGCCGCCAGCAGCGCAGGAAGGCTTCTCCCACCGGTTGCACAGGGCCGTCTTCAACGGCAAGGCCCATGAAACGCTGCTGGTGCCGCGCGAGGGCCTGGCCCCGGGGCACCGCTTCACCGGTCCAGCCATCATCGTGGAAGACACCGCCACCACCGTCGTGCCTCCCGGCTACGGCGTCCGAGTGGACGCCTTCGGCTCGCTGGTGATCTCCCCGACCGCTCTCGCCGCCCCCGCATCGACGTTGCCCCTGGAGGAGCAATGACCGGCGCCCCCACCATCGACCCGGTGACCGTCGAAATCGTCCGCAACGCCCTCATCGCGGCGGCGGACGATATGAATGCCACGCTCATGCGGTCCGCCTACACCCCCGTCATCTACGAGTGCGGCGACTGTGTGGTGGCGCTGCTGGACGCCGACCACCAGGTCCTCGGCCAGTCCGCCGGCCTGCCGATCTTCCTGGGCAACCTGGAGAGCTGCACCCGCGCCACCGAGGAGCGCTTCGGCCGCGACGCCTGGCAGCCGGGCGACGTGTGGATCCTCAACGACAGCTACCTGGGCGGCACCCACCTCAACGACGTGACGATCTTCGGCCCGGTCTTCGTCGACGGTGAGCTGGCAGGGTTCACCGCCACCCGGGCACACTGGATCGACGTGGGCTCGAAGGATCCGGGCGGCTCGATGGACTCGGTCAGCATCTTCCAGGAAGGCCTGCGGATAGGACCGCAGAAGCTCCTGGAGGGAGGGCGGCCAGTGGCTGCGCTGATGGACACCATCGCCAGCAACGTCCGCTTCCCCTACCCCACCACGGGTGACATGCAGGCCATGATCGCCACCATCACCACCGGCCAGGTGCGGTTGGAAGAACTGGTGTGCCGCTTCGGCATCGACGTCCTGCGTCGTGCACGGGACGAGATCTTCACCCAGACCGAACGGCTCGAACGCCGGATGGTCCGCGGCATTCCCGACGGGGTCTACACCGCGGAGGGCTACCTGGACAACGACGGCATCGATCTGGCGACACCGGTAGCGGTCCGGCTGCGGATCACGGTACGCGGTGAGGAGATCGAGTTCGACCTCACCGAGTCCGCCGATCAGACCACCGGTCCCATCAACTGCGGCACCGCGCAGGCCGTCGCCGCCTGCCGGGTCGGTTACAAGCTGCTGGTCAGCCCGGACCTGCCCGCGAACGGCGGCTCGTTCCGCCCGCTGAGTGTCAAGGTCCGCGACGGCTCGGTGTTCGGTGCGAAGGCCCCGGCCGCCTGCCAGTGGTACTTCTCCCACCTCGGACTGCTCATCGACCTGGTGGCCAAGGCGCTGGCGCCCGTCTTGCCGGCAACGGTGGCGGCGGCCAGCCACGGCGACTCGATGGTGGTGATGTTCGCAGGCACCGATCCGCGGCACGGCGATCAGTACGTCAGTCTGGAAGCAACCCTGGGCGGCTGGGGCGCCTGGGAGGGATCAGACGGCGAGGACGCCCTGATCAACAATGTGAACGGGTCTTTGAAAGACGTCCCCGTCGAGGTCCTGGAGGCCCGATACCCGCTACGGGTGACCCACTACGGCTTCCGCCCGGACTCCGGTGGCCCCGGTCGCTGGCGTGGGGGCAACGGAGTGGTCCGCGAGTACACCGCGCTGCACGACTGCACGGTCTCCCTGTGGTTCGAACGCTCCGTCACTCCGGCCTGGGGATTGTTCGGCGGACACGCTGCAGCACCTCCCGAGGTTGTGGTCAACGCCGGCCGACCTGGTGAGAAGCGCCTGTTGAAGGCCAACGGGCTGCCGCTGCGCGCCGGCGACACCGTCCGCTGCCTGACCGGCGGCGGCGGCGGATACGGCGACCCCGCACAGCGCGACCATCAGGCAGTGCAGGCGGACATCGCCGACCGGCATCTGTCCGCCCAGCGGGCCCAGTCGTTCCACGGAGTGTGAGACCGCACCATCTGCGCCTCAGGGACGCCCGCCCGCGCCGTCGCCCAGCAGCGCGTAGCACGCCACGTGGAGGGCGAGGCGCTGGTCCGGCGAGTCCAGGTCGACGCCGCAGGCACGGATGCGTTCCAGGCGGCCGAGCATCGTGTTGCGGTGCACTCCCAACCGCGCTGCCGCCTGGCCGGTCGAGCCTGCACAGTCCAGCAGCGCGATCAACGTGCCGATCAGGACGTCCGCTTTCGGGTCCGCGGTGAGGTCGGCCAGAAGGACGCGCGCGGCCGTCGCTATCTCGTCGAGGGGCAGGCAGGCAAGCACCACCTGGAGGCCGAGCTCGCGGTACTGCTCGACGGTTCCTCCCTCGCACCGAGCGGCCACCGCGGCAGCCAGGTCCGCCTCGGTCACCGACCGCCGAAGGCCTTCCAGGCCATCGGCCGCCTGACCGACCCCGGCAGTGAGCGGGATCGGAATGTGCAAAGCGGTCAGGGTCCGCCTGACCATCACAGCGACGTCCTTGGGCTCGGAGTCCTCGTCGGTGAACCACGTCACCCAGCCGTGCGCCGCCGGTACGAGGGGCAGGCGAGGGAAGGCGTCCTGCCACAGGGCGATCAGCCCGGAGTTCGCGGCCTCCCCGGCAAGCGGTGCGCCGTGCGGAGGCCGGAGGCAGACGGCGACGTGCCGCCCATCGATCCGCCAGCCCGCCTCACGTGCGAGGTGTTCGGGCACTCCGCCGGCACCCGGGACGGCCCCGGTGGGCAGAGGCGACACGACGGGGCCGCCGCTGAGGAGGGTCTCCAGCAGAAGCCGGTCCTTGCTGGCACGGTGCACCAGGGTGAGCCGCGCGTGCGCCACGGACAGGGCGAGTGGGGCGCAGGCCAGGCGCAGGATCGTCTCAACCGTCTCCACCCAGCAGCAGGACGCCGTGGCCAGCTGGGCGACCAGGGTGGCCCAGGGCCGGCCGTCGGGCCCAGGGACGGCGACCTGCAGGCGATGCGCGCGGCCGTCGGAGCGGGCGGCGGTGGCCCGGCCGGCCAGCACGTGGCCGTCCTCCGCCACCAGAGCAGCACTGACGCCGGGAACTTCGGTGTTGATCACCCCCAGGATGTCGCGGGCCTTGCGCAGCTCCCCGAACAGGGCCGCGCATCGGGCGGTCAGGTGGGCCCGGGCAGCCTCGGTGTCGGCAATGGTCGCTGCGAGTCCGAGGGCGAGGTCACAGGGGTCGTCCACGAGGAACAGCGGCATGTTCAATCGCTCGGCGAGCTGGGTGGTCGGACCGGTGACCGTGATCCCTTCCGGGGCCACAACACAGGCGGCGTTGCACTCCCAGGCCAGTCTCAGGGCGGATTCCACGGCCCACACGCCATGCGCGGCCGCAGGGTGGACCACCAGGGCGGTGCCCGGCACGCTGCGGCGGGCGTTGTCCAGGGCGGAGAGCAGCGCCACGCCGGAGACCTGCCGGTTCAGGTCCTGGGCACCGCAGGAGCGGCCGCGGCTGAGCGGGCCGAGGCGGACGAGCTCGGCAACCGTCAGGGGGCCGGGGGTGTGATGGCGGCTCATCGGCGGCCTTCCTCGCTCGGGTGGCGGACGGGGAACCCGAAGGCACTCGGCCCTGCCAGCGCCAGGCCTTGGGCGCTGTGCCACCGGGCGTCGGCGGGCACCACGAGAACGTCCACATGGTCGCCGACGGTTGCCTGTTCCAGGCCCACGAGGCGAAGTCGCTGCCGGTCGACAAGGCACAGCACATCCGGCACGGCGGCAGCCACCGCGCCGTCGATCAGGGCCAGTAGCAGTTCGTTCTGCGCCTCCAGGCGAACGGTGCGGCCGTTGTGGCCGGGTTCCTGGACCACGATGCCGGACGGCATGGAGGGATAGTGGCGGGTGCCGACCGTACGGTCGGTACGGCCGACCTCGACGATGCGTCCCCCCGCGAGCACGCGGGCTCCCACTGTGCGGGAGAGGCCGCCGATCAGGGCCGACCGGCCGGACACTGCCGTCAGAAGGCGGCCGACGTCGAGGAGCCGGCCGGTCGACCCTGCGATCGCTGCACGCCTCAACTGCCCGGCGGTGGCTGGGTAGAGAGCGCAGATCATGAAGCCGCCAGAGGCGTCGACAACGCCGCGCAGCAGCCGGTCGGCCCGGGTGGAGCCGGTCTGGAGGACCATCACGTCGCCGGTCTGGCTGCTGGCTGCGAGCGGGGTGACGGGCAGGCCGGCGAGGTGGTACGTGGTCTGGTGGATGAGGGGCAGGACCCGGCCCATGCCGTCGCAGTCGACCAGTGGAAGGCCCAGGGCTGCAGCCGCGGCGATGGGGAACAAGGCGTTGGGTCCTGCAGCGTTGAGTGTGGCGACCGCATCGAGGCGGCGCCCGAGTCGGTCCTCCAGGGCGCGTACAGCGAGGGTGAACTCGTCTCCGAACGGCGGTAGTTCGATCAGTGGGGCGAAACCGCCGACGGCTCCCACGGAGGCGCACAGGGCGTCCTCGGGCAGGCTGTCGATACTGATCAGCGGCACGGGGCCGTGGCGACGAAGCAGTTCGCCCGTGCACAGGGTGACGCCGTCGATGCCAGAGGCGCCCATTGCCGAACACAGCAGTTGGTTGCCGGCAGTCATGGCCGGCAGGTCCTCGGCGGACAACAGGTGCATCGGCTCGGCGCGCAGGGGTGTGGCGGCCGTGGTCATCGGGCGGCTCCTGCTCGGGCGTGGGCCGCGGCACGGACCTGCAGCCGGTAGATGCTCAGGTAGCCGACGGGGCTGGCAACCGATCTGACGATGCGTTCGGTTCCGGGGCCGTCGGCGGCGACCAGGGTGAGGGCGCGCTGTTCGGCCTGGGACTGGATGCGGTCGAGTTCTTCGGGGGCCGTGACAGGTACCAGCAGGTCCAGCCAGGCGCTGGGTTGGGTGCAGGCGGCGCCGAGTGCGGCTAGGTCGGTCTCGGGGCGGACGAGGGTAGTGCCGTGCGCGAGGGCTTGGAGGAGGTGGTGGGCGGGGACGGTGGCTGCCTCGTCGAGGACGGCCACCACGTCGATCGGGTCCTCGGTTCGGTCATGGAGCCAGGTCTCGGTCGAGGCGGGTCCCGTCTGGTGTACGACGACGGCGGCCTGTGGAAGGGTCAGCTGGGCGTCGAGGTTGCCGGGCAGGTCCGCTTCGACGTGTGGCAGCCCGTCGTCGGTTCGGCCGGTGGTGATCGTGTGGGCGCTGACGAGGGCGACGTGCGCACCGCTGCGGCCTGCCATGGCGGAGGCGCCGATCAGGGTGGTCGCGGTGCTCGCGGCCAGTCCCAGGACGGGCAGCCACCGTAGCCGCTTGCCGGGGATGCGGCCGCCGTCGCCGCCGGCGAACCAGCAGGACGCTGCGGGCAGGACGCGGCCGACCGCGTGCTCGCACCGGTCGATGAGGTCGGCCACCACGTCGAAGAGGGCGGCGTTGACGACCGTAGTCGCCTCGCGTTCGAGCAGTCCAAGGCCCCCGACCTCGTGGGACAGGCACAGCCGCAGGTGGGGGAACTCTTCCAGCAGTCGAGCGGCGATGGTCTGCTCGTGATCGGTGCAGGCTCCCGCACCGGTGGCGGTGATCGCCAGGGTGGTGAGGCCGGCGGCCTGGGCTCTGAGGGCGCAGTCGCGGGCCGCCGCGACGTCGAGTGGGGCGAGTTCGGTTCCGAAGAGGTCGTGGCCGCCCGCGGCGGTGCCGCGCCAGGTGGCCAGTGCAGTGACAAGCGGAGAGGGGTGGGTAGCGCGGGCAGCGCTCTGCGGAACGCGAGGGACGACACGCAGCGCAGCCACCGGACTGGCAGGAGGCCGCAGGTGGGCGCCGGGCGTTGTGGGCGGTGGAGCGAGAGAGGTCTCCAGGAGGTCCGAGATGTCCCAGGTGACCGAGTCGATGGGGTCCGCCGGGTGCCGGCCGGTGCCGGCAAGAGGGCGGAGCAGGTCGGTCAGGGGTTCGCCGTGGGTGTGTGGCGAGGACGTGGCGGCCACCACGCGTGGGCCGTCCGCGAGGACGGCGTGCATTCCGGTGGTGTCCAGCCGGACGCCGATCCGCATGGGGGCCTTTCTGCCGGGGCCTCCGGCTTGCCGGGGGCGATTTCTGGGATGGGTACGCTCAGGAGGGACGTCTGAGGGCTTGGTCGGCGCCGACCGCGGCAAGGACGAGCAGGCCTTGCACGACCTGTTCGTAGGTGGTGTTCCAGCCCAGGAGGTTGAAGCCGTTGCCGATCAGGGTGAGGACGGCGACTCCGGCCAGGGCCCGCCAGATCGTGCCTTCTCCACCGAGGACGCTGGTGCCCCCGATGACGGCGGCGGCGATCGCCGTGAGCTCCATGAGCGGTGCCATGCCGGCCTGGGCTGACCCGCCGCGTGCGGCCAAAACCAGTCCGGCCAGGGCCGCGCAGCCGCCGCTGAGGGCAAGCGCAACCGTGCGGACCAGGTTGATCCGGATGCCGGAGAGGCGCGCGGCCTCGGCGTTGCCTCCGACAGCGTAGAGGCGGCGGCCGAGAACCGTGCCGGCGAGGAGCAGCGAGCACAGGAGGGCGACGAGCGGGAACAGCATGGCCGAAGCGGTGACGCCGCCGGGAAGCAGGGGGCCGGCGAGGGTCTGCAAGGCGGCCGCTTGGCCGGTGCCGGGGTAGATGATGGCTCCGCCGGTGGCGATCAGGGCGAGTCCGCGGTGGACGATGCTGAGAGCGAGGGTGCCGATGAAGGAATGCACGCGGAGGCGGGTGACGATCAGCCCGTTGAGTGCCCCTACCAGGACGCCGGTGGTCAGGCCGGCCAGGGCGCCGGCGGGTATGCCCAGCGTTCGGGTGGCAGCCACGGCGACGACGGCGGACAGGGCGAGAACGGCACTCATCGACAGGTCGAACACACCGGTGACGAGGCACAGGGTCGCGCCGCACGTCAGCAGGCCGGGGATTGCGGCCTGGTCGAGGAGGTTGGCCAGGTTCGCGGTGGTGAGGAAGGTATCGGTCGACAGGGCGAGGACGGTCGCGAGCGCCAGCGCGACCAGAACGATGCCGTGGTCGCGCAGCAGGGGTGAACGCCATGGGTGGCGGCGTCCGGCATGGGGGGCGTCCGTGGCGCTGGAGGTCACCATGGCGTGGCCTCGTGCGGCGGTTCGTCGGCGTACAGGAGTGTGTCCAGGTGGGCTCGGTCCGTCGCTGCCGTGGAGACGGCCGCGGTGATCCGGCCTTCCTTCATCACGAGCACGCGGTGGGCGAGGGCGAGGAGTTCGTCGGGGTCCAAGGAGGCGATCAGGATCGCTGTCCCTTGGCCGGCCAGGTCGGTGAGCAGGGTGTGGATGCGGGACCTGGCTGCAAGATCGACACCGCGGGTGGGCTCGTCGACGAGGAGGATGGCAGGCGCGCGCAGCAGCCACTTGCCGAAGACGGTCTTCTGCTGATTGCCGCCCGAGAGGGTCCACAGCGGGCTGTCGCACGTCGCTCCGGTCAGGGCGACGGTGTGGGCGGCGGCGAGGGTGGCGGCCCGTTCGGCGCGCAGCCGCAGCAGTCCGGCCCGCTGACGGGCGCCGAGGCTGGGGAGGGCGAGGTTCTCACGGACCGTGCGGGCGGCTACCAACCCCTCTTCCGCTCTGGAGTGGGGCACCAGGGCGAGTCCGGCGCGGATCGCGTGGTGGGGCGAGCCGGGCCGTACGGTGCGTCCGAAGGCCTGGATGGTGCCCGCACGGCAACAGTCGGCGCCGAAGAGGGCGCGCAGCAGCCGGGTCCGTCCGCTGCCGCGGAGGCCCGCGAGGCCGACGATCTCTCCCGCCCGGATCTGGAGGTCGATGGTGCCGGGCGCGCCGGGAAGGCGCAGCCCGCCCACCGACAGGGCCAACGGTGCGTGGGCGGACACGGGGGCGGGGGGCGGGCCGGGGCAGGGGGTGGGCGCACCGGTGAGGTGGCGTGCAAGGCTGTGCGGCGTGTGCTGGGAGACGGGGTCGGTGAGGACGTGTCGGCCATCGCGCAGGACCGTGACGGTGTCGCAGCCGGCGAAGAGGTCGTCAAGGCGGTGGGTGGTCAGCGCTACCGCGACTCCGCTGTCGGCCAGTCTTCTGGCCAGGTCGAGCAGGCGTTGCCGGTCGGTGGCGGCGAGCAGGGCGGTGGGCTCGTCCATGGCAAGGATCCGCAGGCCGCCGGCGAGCGCACGCAGGATCTCTACCCGTTGCCGGTCGGCGAGAGACAGGTCGCTGACGGGGGTGTCTGCGGGGATGGTGAACCCCGTCTCGGTGAACAGCCGGGCGAGGCGCTTGTGGTCGTCGCGGGGGGCGCGAATGCCGAGGCGGTGTGCCCAGCGACCGAGCAGGACGTTGTCCCGGATGCTCAGCGCGGTTGCCAGGAGAGGTTCTTGGTGGATGAGGGCGATCTGGTGGTGACGCGAACAGCGGGGGTCTCCCGTGGGCAGTTCCCGGCCGTCGAGCAGGAGGCGGCCCGCGGCGAGAGGCAGCTCGCCGGTCAGGGCTCGCAGGAGTGTGGTCTTGCCGGCACCGTTTCCGCCGACCAGGCCGTGGACCCTGCCCGGACGCAGGGTGAGGGAGATGTCGTGGAGGACCGAAACGGGACCGTAGCGGACGTGGACGGCTTCGGCGCGTAGCCCGGCGCTTTCGCGTGGGCGCCGCCCGGGCGAGGGGGCGGGCCCCTGTCCGGGCGGCGTGTGGGCCGGGTGCGGCGGTGTCACTCGTCGTACTCGCCGGTGATGTTCTTGAGGGTATCGGCTGTCCCCACGGCTCCGGGCACGCCGAGGTCGGTGGCCTTGTTGGCCGGGTTCACGGGCTTGCCCAGGGCCTTGTCGAGTCCGAGTTCGGCGGCCTTGGCGCCCATGGTCGTGGGAGGAACGTAGTAGGCGGCGAACCAGCGTTGCTGCTTCACGGCGTCGACGGCCTGCTTGGAGGCGCCGTTGGCGATGAAGGCGATCGACTTTCCGGCTGTGACGGCCTGCGCGCCGGCGATGGCCTGAGAGGATCCGATCACGACGTCCAGGTCCGGGTGGGCCTGGAGGATGTCCTGCATCGCCTGCCGGCCCGTCTGCTGGGTGTATCCGCCTTCGGCGTCGGCCGTCAGGCTGATGTCCGGGCCGGCCGCCCGGAGTGCGCTCTGGACGGCTTTGGTACGCGCGTTGTCCAGGGGGAGGGCCGTCATGCCTTCGAGGTAGGCGATCTTGCAGGGGTGGAGGTTCTTCGCGTGGCAGGCCCGGATGCCCAGTTCGGCCAGGGTCCGGCCGTTGCTGGTGGGCACGTCGACGAGGGTGATAGTGCCGGGGATCTGCGGGTCGGCGGTGTCGTAGCGGCTGCCGAGGGGGGTGAACTCGGCGACCACCGGGATGCCCGCGGCCACGGCGGCGGTGACGGCAGGCTGGACGACAGTGCCGTCGTTGGCCTGGACGATGAAGACGTCGTAGGTCTTGGCCGTGACGGCGTCCTGGATCTGCCGGGCTTGAGCCTGAGCGTCGAAGTTCCCGTCGAGGAAGTCCGCGCGGGCGCCGTGCGCCTTGGCGTAGTGGTCAATGCCGGTGAACGTCGCCACGGCAAAGGAGTTGGCCTTGGCGAATCCGAAGAACGCTATGCGCTTTGGCGCGGGGGCGGAGTCCTGCGTGGCCGGGGACTGAGAAGTGCAGCCCGTACCCACCGCAGCGAGCAGCAGCACGCCCGCCGCGTTCGCTCTTCCGATCCTTCGCCTCGCCATGTGCTTCTCCCGAGCTTGAGTGGGGTGCCTGTCCCCCGCATCGGGTGGACGGCTCTGCCGAGCGCGGAGCCCGTTCGCCTGTGCAAGCCGCCTGGTGCCGGTCGGACGACCTGGGCGTCTTGTGGAGCACGTGGTGGACCGCGGCGGATATGTCGGGGTGTGAAGGCGATGACGGGCTCAGGGCTTTCACGCCCTGCGCCATGATCGAACTTACCGGCAGGCAGGCCCGCTGACGTGGGTCCACGGGTTCAATTTGCCCTTTTGATAGGGCGCTTGATAGCTGGTCAGCAAACCTGCAAAGCGCTCCGCGGCAGAGGTCGTGCATGCATTTCGCCAAGGCAGTTCAGCGGACTTCGAGCGAGCACGGCACGTCTCTGTGCCGTCGACACAGTGCCTGCGACGCCGGGTGTGCATCGGGCCCACAGCTGCGGCCGGCGGCTGGTCTACCGTGCTGCGAGTACTCACGACACCCGGCTCTGCGGCACTGCGGCCTCACTGGCCCTCATTGTGCGCGCGGGGAGCAGTGGGCTTTCGGAGACCTGTGTGGCGTGCGATTCGGGCTTCTGGACCCGCCGACGGGCCTCGAGGACCAGGAAAGGGAGAACGGATATGCCAGTTGCGGCCCTCCACCCCAGGGCATGCGGAGCGCCGCGCCCTGCGTGCTGCAGCACCGCCTCGAGCCGCTGCGCTCCGGGGAGTGCGACGCACCGCATGCTCTTCTCGCCGATACCTCGCGAGGCCGGCCGGGTCCGCCGGCACCTGCGCAGCTGCGTGGCAGCACTGTCCGGCGCCGATCGGCTGCCGCTGGAGGACGCGGAGCTGGTCGTCACCGAGATCTTCAGCAACGCGGTCACGCACGCCGCCCATGCAGGCGCGCCGCTGATGGTGGTGGTGCAGGAGCGAAGGCTCGCGCTCCGCCTCGAGGTGCACGATCCGGACCCTTTCATGGGCGCACAGAGCTGTCCGACCGAGCTGGCGCAGTCGGGGCGGGGGCTCCTTCTGGTCGCCTCGCTGTCGCGCTCCTGGGGGGTGTTGCCGTCGGCCTGCGGGAAGCTGGTCTTCTCCGAGTTGCCGTCTCGGACCACTTGACCCACCACCGCCCGTGAGGGCCCAGAGGATGGTGCACGGCAGGCTGGCGGAACGTCAACTGTGTTGTGGAGCAGGCACAGTGGCTGACTCGCTTGGCAGGCGGGCCCCATTCGCTGGGTCCTCGGATTCATTGTCGCGCCCATTTCCGGCAGTTCTCCCGGATCCCGCTTGACACCCGCGAACGGGTGATCACAATCTGTGCCAAGAGCCTGGCCGAACGGGCCTGCGTTCTTGTCCGTGCCGTGAGTCGCGCGGCTCGCCCGACACCCCTGGGCGACGCGCTGCGGCTGCTGCCTGTGCGGCCTTGCAAGTCGATGGCCGTGGCGCGGGCGCGCGCCTTCTCATGTCACCTTCGCCCGTCTCCGGTGCCGGAGAGGGCTGTTCTCCGTTCGCCGACGCGTCGGCGCATCCCGTCGCCTCTCGGGCACGGGGGCGCTCGCATTCGGGCCCGGCCCACCGGTCGCGGTCCTCCGTAACAAGCGATGGAAGGGCCGATCCCATGGCCGAACCGGGATGGCGCGGCCGCGGCCGCCGCCCCATGTCGACACGTGCGCCCGCTCGCACGGACCCGGACCGAGGCCTCGTGGCGCTCGCCGTTCCGCAGCATCCGCCGCGCGCCCGGCAGGACCTCGGCGCGAACCTTGACTTGGGCCTTCCGACGGCTCCGTTACTGACGACCTGGCGCCTTCTCCCGGACGGGACAGCACAGATCAGGCTTGCCGGCGAGCTCGACCTGGCCACGGTCGCTGCGCTGGACCAGGTGGTCGGTGAATGCCTGGCCTGCCAGCCGCGCGAACTGGACATCGACGTGGCCTCCCTCGCCTTCTGCGACGTTCTGGGCATCCATGCCTTCCTGCGCGCACGGCGTTCTGCACTCGCCGCATCGGCTGCGTTCCGCCTGTCCCGTCCGCGCGGCCAGTTGGTGCGCGTCGCCGTCGCAGCAGGGGTCGCCGATCTCATCACGCCTGACCCCCTCCGGTGAACCGGCCGCTGGAGGCCGGCCCGCAGCTGCACCAACTGCGACACATCAAGGAGATTTGGTGCGTTTCATTGCCATTTGCGCGTTTGGGCCGGGATCGGGATATGCTCCGAATACCGCAGCTCCGCAGGTCAGTTGACTCAGGCTCGCTCTGGCAGCTGTGACCAGATGCGCGGCAAGGCGGGGCGGCCCCGTTGCGCCCCCTCGCTCGGCCCACTCTGCTCCACATTCGTGCTCGCCACTGCTGGGGGCACCGTGCGCAGACGCTTTCCTTTGGATGCACCTGCCTCTCGACCGCGCTGTCTCGGCGGCTAGCAGGCAGGTGCCCGGCTTTTGTGTCCCAGAACGTCTCACCCCCCGAGGATGTCGATGCCCGGTCGTGGCAGATCTCCGTCCGGATCCGGACGGCCCGTTCCCACCCTTCCATGGATGTTGCCGCCCGCAGCCGTGGCCGTGTGCACCGCTGTGGCGACCTCCGTGGTCGACGCAGCCGCCCGCGTGCCGCTGGGTCTCAGCGGTGGGGCTGCGACGGCGGCCGCGGCCCTGATGTCCGTGCAGACCGTACGAAGGGGCCGCGCGATTGCCGCCCTGGAGGAGCGGTGCGCGGCACAGGAGTCGAGCTTCGCCCAGCGGCTGACCCTCCACCGCAGCGCGGCCCTGAGTCTGGCACGGGTTCTGCTGCCCCAGGCCGTGGGTCGGCTCCAGCAGGGGTACCTGGCCGACGAGGTGCTTGCGCACACGTCCTACCCTGCGGGGCTCGACCCGGAGTTCAAAGCCGCGCAGGAGGAAGTACTGCACCTGGTGGTGGAGGCGGTCCAGGCCGAGGAGGAACTGCGGGACTCCTCCCGAAGGGCATTCGTGAACGTCGCACGCCGGGTGCAGGCCATCGTGCACCAGCAGGCCCGCGACGTACGGGAGATGGAAGATCGGCACGGCGAGGACAACGAGGTCTTCGGAGACCTGCTGCACCTGGACCACGGGACGGCCCTGATCGGTCGGCTCGCGGACAGCATCGCAGTCCTGGGCGGCGCCAGGCCGGGCCGGCAGTGGCCCCAGGACGTCCCGCTGTTCGGCGTCCTTCGCGGGGCGATGTCACGGATCCTGGACTACCGCAGGGTGGAGATCCACTCAGTGGTCGACCTCGCCGTCGTGGGTTCGGCGGTCGAGCCGCTCATCCATGCGATCGCCGAGCTGCTGGACAACGCCACCCGGTACTCGCCGCCGCTCACGCGCGTCCACCTGACTGCCGTCCAGGTCCAGTCGGGTGTAGCGGTCGAGATCGAGGACGGCGGGGTCGGACTGAGCGAGGAGGCCCGGGTCCGGGCCGAGCAGGTGCTCTCGCAGTCCTCGCTGGGTCTGGACCTGAACGACCTCGGGGAGAACCCGCGCCTCGGGCTGTCCGTGGTCGGCCGGCTGGCCCAGGCCAACGGCTTCCAGGTGTCCCTGCGGCCTTCTGCCTACGGCGGGGTGAGGGCGGTCCTTATCGTTCCCCAGGAGCTGATCACCGCGGGCATGGTCTCGGCCGACGCGCCTCCCGCCGCACCGGCACCCACGCCGGCGCCGAGCGCCACGCCACGGCAGCCCGGGATCGCGCCGCCGCAGGCCTCGGTCGAACGCAACGGCCGCGGGCTGCCGCAGCGCCGTCGGCGAATCACCGCAGGCCCGGACCTGCACAGTGCCGTGCCGCCACAGTCCCCGCCCGCCCAAGCGGTCGAGCCGGGACTGTGGTTGAACGACTTCCTCCAGGGCGACGCGGGCGAAGAGCGCTCGGCGGCCGCCTTCGACTTCGATGACGATCTGTCAGGCAAGGGCGGGCTGCGGTGAACCAGACGCGTTCCAACATGGACTGGATGCTCAAGGACCTGGCGGACAGCGTCCCGCTGACCCGCCACGTCGTGGTGCTCTCCGTGGACGGCCTGCGGATGGCCCAGTACGGTGCGGACAACGACACTGCCGACCGCTTGGCCGCCGCCTGCGCGGGTCTGCAGAGCCTCTCCGGGGCCATCGCCCTGGAGTTCCCGGGCGGCCGCGGCCGGATGCGGATGGTCGTCATCGAGGTCGAGGGTGGCTTCTTCTACCTCATGGCGGCAGGCGCCAACGCCTACCTCGCAGTACTGGCCGACGAAGGGGTGGACGCGGGCTTGATGGGCCTGCGCATGCGCGACCTGGTCGCCCGCATAGGCGCACATCTGACCAGTCCGCCCCGAATGGAAAGGCGCGCGGCCAGGTGAACGTCCCCGACCCGGGCATGCAGACGACCAATCCGGCGCGGCTGTACGTCATCACCGGTGGCCGCACGGGGCAGGCTGCAGACCTCGACCTGGTCACCCTGATCGTGTCCCGGTCACAGCCGCGGCCCGGCATGACACCGGAACACGCAGACATCCTGCGCATGTGCCACTACCCGTTGTCAGTCGCCGAAATTTCCGCCTATCTGAATTTACCCCTGAGCGCGGTCCAGGTCCTGCTGGCCGACCTGTTGGCCGAACACCGGGTGGAATCGCGCGCCCCGGTGCCGGCCGCCTCGCTGCCCGATACCGAACTCCTCCTGGCGGTGATGCATGGACTCTCCAAGCTCTAACCGGTGGCCCGGGCCGAACGGCGTGCACGCGCTCCCGGCCTCCGCCGCCGCAGCGGTCAAGGTCGTCGTTGTCGGTAGCTTCGGTGTGGGCAAGACGACCATGGTCGGCGCGGTCAGCGAGATCCAGCCGCTGACCACCGAGGAGCGGATCACCGAGGCCAGCGTCGGCATTGACGACACCGCGGGGCTGGAGGGCAAATCCTCCACCACGGTGGCCATGGACTTCGGCCGCATCAGTGTCAACGACGAACTGGTGCTCTACCTGTTCGGCACCCCCGGTCAGGAGCGCTTCTGGTTCCTGTGGAACGGGCTGTTCGAAGGAGCCCTGGGCGCGGTGGTCCTGATCGATCCCCGCCGTCTGGAGCTGAGCTTCGACGTACTCCACCGCCTCGAGGAGCGGCGGCTGCCGTTCGTCGTCGCCGTGAACCAGTTTGACGGCGCTCCCCTGCACTCCATCCCGGACCTGCGTGAAGCCCTCGACCTGCCCGGCTGGGTCCCCATCGTCGCCTGCGACGCCCGGCGGCGCTCCTCCAGCCGGGACGTCCTGCTCTCACTGATGCGCTACCTCTACTCCCTCACCACGTCCCCGGAGCGACTGTGACCGCCCCTGTCCCCGAACCAATCCGGCTCGACCACGGCCCCGCCACACCGCCGCCCAGCTGCCCGGCCCACGCCGCCACCGGCCCTGGAGGCGTGACCCGGCTGTACGGGCCCGCGCACAGGAGCGACCCGGCCGGCCTGTACGAACGGCTGCGCAAACAGCACGGTGCGGTCGCACCCGTCCTCCTGCAGGGCGACGTGCCGGCCTGGCTGGTCCTCGGCTACCACGAGAACATGGTCGTCGCCCGCACTCCCAATCGCTTCTCCCGAGACTCCCGTCACTGGCGGCACTGGCAGGACAACCTCCTCACCCCCGACTCCCCGCTCCTTCCGATCCTCACCTGGCGGCCGGACTGCCTCTCCCAGGACGGCGGGGAGCACCAGCGGCTGAGAGCCGCAGTGACCGACGGCCTGGCGCGATTCGACCGCCGCGGTGTCCGTCGCCACATCCAGCGCTACGCCAGCCAGCTGATCGACCGCTTCGCCATGACCGGCAGCGCCGACCTTCTCCCCCAGTACGCCCAGCACCTCCCCATGCTGCTCCTCACCCACCTGTTCGGCATGCCCGAGGAGGAAGGACCCCGCCTCGTCGAGGCCAGCATCGAACTTGTCAAGGGCACCGAAACCGCCGTTGTCCACAACGCCTACATCATGGACACCCTGCGCCGGCTGGTGGAACGCAAACGGACGGTCCCAGGCCACGATCTGGCATCCTGGCTCCTGGAACACCCCTCCCGGCTCACCGACGACGAGGTCCAGCACCACCTCTGGCTGGTCATGCTCACCGCAAACGAGACCACCACCAACCTGGTCGCCAACACCCTGCGCGTCGTCCTCACCGACCCCCGCTTCCGCGCCTCCCTGACCGGCGGGCTGATGACCGTACCCGACGCCGTGGAACAGGTCCTGTGGGACGAACCACCCCTCACGACCTGTATCGGCGGCTACGCCACCGCCGACACCCACCTCGCCGGACGGCCGATCAAAGCCGGCGACCTGCTGCTGCTCGGCCTGGCCGCCGGCAACGCCGACCCAGCCATCCGCCCAGACCCGAACACGCCAGTCCACGGCAACCGCTCCCATCTCGCCTTCAGCCGCGGACCACACGAGTGCCCAGGGCAGGACATCGGCAGGGCCGTCACCGACATCGCCGTGGACACCCTGCTGATACGCCTGCCCGACGTGCACCTGGCGGTACCCGAGAACGAACTGTCGTGGACCTCCTCCACCTGGTCCCGCCACTTGAACGCACTACCCGTCACTTTCACCCCTCGCTGGTCGATCGCCGCCGGAGCACCAGCAGACATACCGACCAGAACCCGTCCACCGCACACGACCACCACCGAGCACGTACCTGCCCAGCTCGCCCCACCTGCCAGCGAGCGGCCACCACGCGTCTCACGCTGGTCCGCTCTGTGGCAGAGGCTCAACCGCAGCTGACACTGGGTCCGAACCCACGCACAATGTGCCGGTGCCAGCCTCGGAGCGCCGACGGCGCACCCTTCGCCTCCCTCTCTGGCACCGGCACACATGCCCTCAGCACTGTCCAGGTTCGGGGCAAGAGCCACCAGACACCGTCCCTTCCCGGGTGCCCTCGGGACGCCCCGCATCCCTTGTCCAGTCGTGGCAGCCGCGAATCCAACGACCAACACCCTCCAACACCGTGTCAACCGCTTCGCGCTGACTTTCCACCAGCCACAACTCATCGCACAGTTCCGGCACCTCCGTCTCCAGCCACCGATAGACCTGCAGCTGCTGCCGGGTCATCCACAACGCCTCGTCAATCGCCGCATGCCGCGAGTATCCGCGTTCGCCCCGCAGCACCGTCACAAGATTCCGCTGGTCGCCCTCCTGCTCACTGTGCTCCAGCCCGTGAACGTCGCGCACCCAGGCGACAACATCAACGGCCGCGGTGCGGACCCTGCGTGTCAGCGCGTGTGCCGACACCTGAGCCGGCAACTCAACACCGCCAAGACGCTCGACCGCGTCGATCCAGTGCGCGCCCACCGTTCGCCGCTGCTGTTCCAGATAGCCCTCCAGCCCCACAGACGCGGTGCCCCGCTCGGCATCCGCCACACGGGCAGCCACCCGCCGGGCCCAGGAAGCGGAGACGCGGTCGCACCACCGCTCGGACATCCCTTCCGAAAGCGACTCCCACACCTGCGCCCACGCCCGCGCAAGCGGCGTCCTCACCCGCAGCACCTCACCCGCGGGCCTGAACGCGACAGCACCGAGTTCGTACAAAGCATCCGCGGCCCGATCCTCGCCCCCCACGCCGGCAACCAATGTCGGCCGACCGAGTAGGGCATCCAGCGCAAGCCAGTCCATCACCGTACGCAGGTCGTCCTCCCACGCCAGTGGATACATCTGCGCCGCAGCCCGGGGCACATCCCAGGACAGGTACTCCTCAAGCCCCGCCTCACTGCACACGAGCCCGCTCTCGCGCACCCACTCCACGTGCCCGCCACGGGCCCGCTCCAGAAACGGATTGACCCGCGCCTCGAAAGGCACGGCAAACGACACGTCCTGCGGCATTTCCTCACCTTTCACCGGCCGTCGAGGTCCGCGCGCCGCCCCCGGAGAAGAGCAGGCTGCGACACACGGGGCAGGGTTTCCCACCGCGCTGGCCCCGCACACCCTCCACCTCACCGAACAGGACCCCAGAGAACCGGTGTTGAGACCAGGGACCCCAGCAGCGGGATTGGGCCTGCCTACTGGTTCACCGCCCCTGTTAGCGTCGGGACCAGCTGAACAACCGTTCTGTTCACGCAGGAGGGTGCCTGTGCCGTCCGTTCCAGCAGCAACAGGAAACCGCACCGGGGCAGAGATCCTGCAATGGGCGCGGGGTCTCGTGGGACCCGCGCTCCAGCAGTCGGTGGCACGCCTACCGGCCTCGGTCCGCAAGATCGCCGACTACCACTTCGCCTGGACCAGTGCACCCGGCGGCCGGATGATCGGCACTGGCAAAGCGCTGCGCCCGGCTCTCACGCTCCTGTTCGCCCAGGCGGTGGGAGGAAACGCTCACGACGTCCTACGGGCGGCGGCGGCAGTGGAACTGGTCCACAACTTCTCGCTGCTCCACCACGACGTAATGGACGGAGACGCGGTCCGCCGCCACCGGCCCACGGCCTGGACGGTGTTCGGCGTCCCGCAGGCGATTCTCGCCGGCGGCGCCCTGCTGGCGCTGAGGCTGCAGATCCTCGCGGAACAGGATTCCGGCGTTGCGGGGCCCGCTGTGGAACAGTTGTCGGCCGCACTTCTGGAACTGCAGAGCGCCGATGTCGCGTTCGAGAGTCGCAGCGAGGTCGACCTCACCGAGTGCACTGCCATGGCCGCGGGCAAGACCGGCGCTCTGATCGGCGCCGCGTGCGGGGCTTGGCGCATTGGCCGGCGGAGCCGGCGGCGAACAAGCCGAGTCCGCAAAGCAGTACGGACTTCACATCGGGCTCGCCTTCCAGCTGACTGACGATGTCCTGGGTGTATGGGGGGGACCCCGCGCTCACCGGCAAGCCGGCTCTCTCCGACCTCTTCGCGCGCAGGAAGTCCCTGCCTGTAGTCGCCGCACTCACGAGCGGAACCCCAGAGGCGGCAGAGTTGGCGGAACTCTACGCCCAGCCCGAGAAGCCCGCACAAGCTGACCTTCGCGCCGGCTGCAGGTCTTGTCGAACGGGCCGGCGGCCGGCGTTGGTGCGAGGCAGAGGCTCGCCGCAGCGTCCATGCAGCCGAGGCCTGCCTGAACGCCCTCAACCCCTTGGCTGGCCCGAGAGCCGACGTCTGCGCCGTGGCCACGATGATCGTCGAACGCGATCGCTGAATCAACATCTCTCCAGAGCCGGGATGGCGATACCCATCGACATCACCGGCCTGGAGGCCTTCACACAAGTGGTCGCACTTGCACAGGTGTGGAAGCCGCCATGGCGCCCCAGGAAGGTGACCGATCGGTTCCTATTGACCCGAAACGGTAAGGTTCGCGCTCGTTGATCCGAGCGTGACGGATCTGGTGGGGGACGCGCGGCGGTTGTCGCCGAAGGCTCAGGAAGCTCTGCGGATGCGGGTGGTTGCGGCGCTCCGGGCGGGTCGGGATCGGCGCGAGGTGGCCGAGTTCCTGGGCGTGACCGTGCAGTCGGTGACCGACTGGTGGGCCGCCTGGCAGTCCGGCGGCCGTGAGGCACTGGTGTCCGGGACCCGTGGCCGGCGGGTGGGCGAGCACCAGGTGCTCGATCCCGACCGGCAGCAGTGCGTCCGGCAGGCCCTGATCGACCACCGCCCCGAAGACCTGGGACTGGGTGGGCAGTTGTGGACCCGGGCGATCGTCGGCGACCTGATCGCCCTGCTGTATCGGGTGCGGCTGACCGAGCAGGGGGTGGGCAAGTACCTCAAGCGCTGGGGCCTGTCGTTCCAGCGCCCGGACAAGCGCGCGATCGAGCAGGACGTGGAGGCGGTCCGCGCCTGGCGCGAGGAGACCTGGCCCGCCATCCGCGTGAAGGCCCAGGAGTAAGGTGCCGAAGTGCTGTTCGCCGACCAGACCGGTATCCGCTCCGACCAGGTGTCCGGCCGGACCTGGGCCCCGCGAGGCGAGACACCGACCGTGCGCCGGACCGGCAACCGCTTCTCGGCCAACGCGATGTCCGCGATCAGCCCGCGGGGCCGGATGTGGTTCACCGTCTACCGGGGCATGTTCACGGCCGAGGTGTTCTGCGACTTCCTCGACGGCCTGAACAGGCAGTTCGACCGCCCGATCCACCTGGTCGTCGACCGGCACTCCGTCCACCGCAGCAAGAAGGTCAGGGCCTGGCTCACCAACCACCCCGGCCGCATCACCCTGCACCTGCTGCCCGCGTACGCGCCCGAGACCAACCCGGACGAGCTGGTCAACGCCGACCTGAAACGAACCCTGCTGCCGGCCTCCCGAGCCCGCAATGCCGACCAGCTAAGCCTTGTCCCGTAACGCCTGACCACAGTTAGGTCTCGCCAGAATGCCTGCCGCCTCGGCGCGCAGTTGCTCACCGCGGTGCCGTGCAAGGATCTCAACGCTCTCGTCGAGACCGATGGTCTCTTGCAGGCCGCGAGCCACGGACCGCTTCAACCTTGTTGCGGCGATACCGGCGACCATCCACTGGGGCGCCTCCCCGTCCAAGATCTTCACGTCAGCGCCGGCGGCGATGGCTTCGCGTGCTGGCTTGCAGGCACTGGTCTGGTCGGTGAGCATCGCGGCGATGTCGGGCCGGTGCGGGGGCTCGTCTTCGGTGGCCATGCGGTGACTGCAGAGACCGAGCAGGGGCGTCGCCACAGGATTCGGCGCGGCCAGGGCGAGGGAGCCAGAAGATCGCGATGTCGCGTCGGGCATTGTGGAACGATCTTGCGATGGCTGCTGTGATCACGGCTTCGGAGCCGTCCTGGATATCCCCGTTCACCGGGTTGGGCCCCCGCGACTTCCAGAAGCTGATCACGATGCTCCGCCGCGAGGGCGCCGACGCGATGCGTCGACGCCGCCCGTGGAGCCTGCCGCTGGCGGACCGGGTCCTGTTGGTCGCCGCAAACTGGCGTACGAACCTGACACTGCGGCAGCTCGCGCTTCTGTTTGGGGTGTCGAAGTCTGCTGCCGGCCGAATCCTCGACCACATCGGCCCCCTGCTCGCGCTCAACCCGCGGCGCCGCTTCCGTAAGGGCACTGTGCTGATCGTCGACGGCACCCTGGTTCCCACCCGCGACCACACGATCGCCGAGCAGTCGAAAAACTACAGGTACTCCACCAACCACCAGGTCGTCATCGATGCCCACACCCGACTGGTCGTCGTGGTCGGCAAGCCCCTGCCGGGCAACCGGAACGACTGCAAGGCATGGGAGGAGTCGGGCGCGAAGTCCGCCGTCGGCCGGACGACGACCATCGCCGACGGCGGCTATCCGGGCACCGGTCTGGTGATCCCGCACCGGAGGTCACGCGGCGGCGAACTCACCGAGTGGCAGGTCCAGCACAACAGTGAGCACAAGCAGGTCCGCGCCCGCGTCGAGCACGTCTTCGCCCGGATGAAGACCTGGAAGATCCTCCGCGACTGCCGCCTCAAAGGCGACGGCGTTCACCACGCCATGCTCGGCATCGCCCGCCTCCACAACCTCCTACAGGCCGCGTAGGCGAAGCCAACCCTGAGGCGGATCATCCAACCCGGATCCACCGGAGATCAATTACGGGACGCCCCTTAGCCGACGAGGTCCGGCGCTTCTTCCGCCGCCGACAGAAGCAGCCGCACATCGTCCGCGGCTACTTCCAGGGCCCGCACGTTCGCTACATCACCGAGATGCCGGAAATTTAGCGTTTCGGGTAAATATCCTTCCTGCGCCTTTGACAAGGAATATACCCAACCTCTCCGTCAAATCCGGCCTTCACTTACTTTCAAGCCTCGCCTGGCGGACGCCGATCTACAGTACTCCTCGCCCTCGCCTGCGATCTCGCCAGCGCGGTCCGTGAGCCGGGTTCGGCCTGCTGCCGGTCCCCGGACAGATGCTCCTTCAGCACTTCGTGCGGGGTCTCCTGTCTGCGCCCACTCCAGGTGTCCTGCGCGGGTCTGCTCCAGATGCGGATTGACCAAAGCTCGGAAGGAACGGTGAACGACACGTCCTGGGGCGATTTCCTCGCCTTGCTCGCTTGCGGGAATGTCAATTCCCTGTCGGCCAGCGATATATGGAGCGCTGACCACTCCAGAGGGATAATGCTTCCCACATGCCCCGAAACTTACGCAGGAAAACTTCGCGGCAGGGCTGTTGAGTCGCCATTGATGCCTGGGCCCCAATGTGATTCTTGGGCCTCCCCGGCACTCCGGACAACTCCTTAGTCTCGGGCCGAAGCATCGGCTCTGTTCGCGCAGGACAGGAGGCGTTCATGACATATGTTCCAGTAGTAGCAGAGACTCGTACCGGAAGCGACGTCATGGAGTGGGCCCAGAAATTGGTCGACCCCGTGCTACGCAGCTCGGTGATGCGTCTGCCGCACTCGGTCCGTCAGGTAGCTGACTACCATTTCGGCTGGTCGGACGAATCCGACGGCCGACCGGCCGGCCGCGGAAAATCCTTCCGCCCGGCCCTTGTCTTCCTGCTCGCCCAGGGTGTGGGAGGCCGCACCGAAGCCGCCGTTCCGACCGCTGTCGCGGTGGAGTTGGTGCACAATTTCTCGCTTCTCCATGACGACGTCATGGACGGGGACGCCCTTCGTCGGCACCGACCCTCTGCCTGGACTGTGTTCGGGATACCTCAGGCCATCCTCGCCGGCGACGCTCTACTCACGCTCGCCCTCCAGGTGCTCGCCGAGCAGGACATGCCTGCCACGTCGGATTCCGTCTCCCGCATGTCCGACACCTTGTTGGACCTGGTGGACGGGCAGAGCGCCGACATCGCCTTCGAGAACCGCAACGATGTCGACCTGGCCGAGTGTCTGGCCATGGCCTCAGGCAAAACGAGTGCCCTCATCGGCGCCGCCTGCATGCTCGGGGCCCTGACAGGAGGTGCACCGCACGATCAGGCTGAGTACGCGCGGCAGTACGGCCTCCAGCTCGGCCTCGCGTTTCAGCTCGTCGACGACTTCCTGGGTGTCTGGGGTGACCCTGCGGTGACAGGTAAGCCGGTCTTCGCCGATCTCGCCGCGCGCAAGAAGTCACTGCCCGTGACGGCAGCCCTGACGAGCGGCACCACAGCAGGAGAAGAGCTTGCAGCGCTGTACGAACGGCCCGACCGACTGGAGGAAGCCGACCTGCGCAGGGCCGCTGAACTCATCGAGCGAGCAGGCGGCCGGCGTTGGTGCGCGGTGGAGGTGCAGCGACGGCTGTGCACGGCCCACACATATCTCGACGAACTCGGACTGGCGAGCAACCCAAGAGCCGACCTGAACGCGCTGGAGGCGGCTCTCATCGAGCACGATCACTGAGCCGCACAACCCACCCAGCCCCCTACACGCGAGGTCACCATGGTGAGCACCATGCAGACGATCCCCACCGCTCCCGGGCACATACCCCTGCTCGGACATACCCTCCCCCTCCTGCGATCCCCATTGGCGATGCTGCAGGCACTGCGACCTCACGGTGATGTCGTCGTCATCCGTCTGGGCCGGCGCCCCGTATATGTGATCAACTCCCCCGAAGCAATCCACCAAGTTCTGGTCACCGAAGCAGGTGCCTACGCCAAGGGCCGCGTGTTCGACAAAACCCGGCCCTTTCTCGGCAATGGCATCGGCACCTCCGAGGGCACGTTCCACCTGCGGCAGCGCCGTCTCATGCTGCCGGCCTTCCACCGCGAACGGCTGCGCGGCTATACGGCAGTCATGCGCGAACAGACCGCCGTCGTCACCGCCGCGTGGCAGCCCGGGCAACGCATCGCCGCCGACCGGACCTTCTACGACCTGGCATGCTCGGTCACCACGAGAACGTTGTTTCACTCCGACTCCCACCAGCACATATCGGCCGCCGTCCAGCAATGGCTGCCCGTCTTCCTGAAAGGAGTCACGAAGCGGACGATGTCATCTGTCGACCTGCTCGAAAGACTGCCAACCCCAGGGAACCGGCGGTTTGAACGCGCCCGCGCCGGCTTGCAGGAGACCATCGGCGGCCTAATCTCCGCCCACCAAGCCGACCCCCGGGACCGTGGGGACCTGCTGTCAGTGCTGGCCGGTGCCCGCGACGAGGACACCGGCGGAACGATGAGCCGCGAGCAACTGCACGACGAACTCATGACCATCCTGGTCGCCGGAACCGAGACCACTAGCACCGCCCTGTCCTGGCTGTTCCACATGTTGAGCTTGCACCCGGACATCGAAAAGGAACTACATAGCGAGATCGACAGCATCGTCGGCGACCGACCGATCACGTTCGACGACATCCCCGCACTCGAGTACACGCGGCACGTCATCCATGAGACCTTGCGTCTCTACTCCCCGGCATGGTTCACCATGCGGCGGGCCACCACCGCCGTCGAACTCGGCGGCATCCCCATCCCCGCCGGCTCCGAACTACTCCTCAGCCCGGCCGCGCTGCACCGTGATCCCAGCCTCTACCCCGACCCGCAGCGCTTCGACCCCGACCGCTGGCAGTCGCCTCCACCGCCCGGTACTTACCTCCCCTTCGGGGCCGGCCCACACAAGTGCATCGGCGACCACTTCGGCATGACGGAGGTAACCGTCGCCGTAGCCACGATCGGCGCCCGATGGCGCCTCAGACCTGCCACGGGACACACCGTCCGCGAAACACCCCACGGCACGCTGCGCCCAAACAGCCTGCCCATGATCCTGGCCCTCCGGCGCCGATGACCAGGCTTTTCGCGGGCCTCGACTCGCGGTCGCGAGGGTGTTTCGGGGCCCGCCACTGTCGGGCCTCTCCGTCACGCTCAGCCTCGATTTCACCAGCGCGCGCGTCTGCACGACGTTGGATGTTAATGGGGAGACCGATAGGGCCTGTAGGCCCGCGGACGCTACTGGCCGCGGTGCCGCAGTTGGACCCGGGGCACTGATAGCCCGACATACCTTTCCACTCCGCACAACATCCGAGCTCCGCCACCCAGAAGCCGACCGGTTCGCCCATTCCCGTAGGTTCAGTCAAGTCGAACTAGCCGGCACTGTGCACTGCATGGCCCTGATGTGGTCCGGTTCGCAGTACGACCAGAACAGCTCGGCCTTGGAGTGGGCGTAGGGTCGCGGCATTTGTACGATCCGTGCACCGTCTCGCGCGCCCTACCCGAGACCAGGCCTCGCTGCGCCGTGGCCGTCCCGCCGTGTGGGCGGTGAATGGCACAGCAGCGGCGATCCTCACCGGGAACGCCCTGGTGGTCGCTGCCGTCCAGGCCCTCCTCGCTGCCTCCGAGCCGGACTTGGTACTGCCGTCCTGCTGACCGCCGCCCAAGCGCTCACCGAGGGCAAGTACCTCAACGTCCTCCTTGAAATGAGCACCGACCACAGCAAGCGGGATGCCCTCGCCGTTGCCACGGGGAAGACCGCAGCGCCGCTGTCCCGCGCGAGCAAACTCGGCGCTCTCGCCGTCGGCGCGAATGCCGAACGGGCCGCACACCTGCGGGCCTTCGGCCTACACCTCGGCATTGCCCTCCAGTGCACCGACGACCTGCTCAGAGTCTGGGGAGACGAGCGGGTCACCAGCAGGCCAGCCGCTCCGACCTGCACCGCCGCAAGGTAACGGTGCTCGTCGCCGTCGCCCTGACCACCGCCACCGAACCCCGCCCGTCAACTATGCGGCCTCTAACAGCCCTGCGCCCAGCTGGACGATCAGGGCTGCACGCTGGCCGCTGCCCTGATCGAACAGGCCAGTGCCCGCGAAGCAACCACCCGGCTGGTCCGCCACCACGCCGAACTCGAAGCCCTCACCGACCACTTCGCGCGACCGGGACCACTGAACCACCCGCTCCGCGAACGCCCCGAGCCCGCGAGGAGACCATGCCCCGGCCCTACACAACCCGCGACACCGCCCGCCTGGAACATGCCGCCGCCGAATACCGCGACATGGCCAGCGCCGCCACACCCCGCTACGCCCTGCGAACCGCCTTCGACTACGCCCGGTTTCGTATCGCCGACTACTGCGCTGGCTTCCGCCCCAACCCGGCCGCGCGAGAGACCGAGGAGAAGGTCAGGACGTGGGCTCAGGAGTTCGGGCTGTGGATCCCCGACGTGACCGAGCACTGCAACGACCTCGCGTCCTACCTGTACCCCGAAGCACCGGCCGACCGGCTGGCGACCATCGGCAAGAACTTCGCCATCGACTGGTACATCAACGACACCATCGGACGCGAACGGGTAGCGGGGTTGGCACCCGAAGGCAAGAGAGCCGCCGCCCTGACCCGCGAACACCTCCTCCAGGTCTCCCGGACCCTGCAAACGGGCCCGGACGCGGCCCCGGTCGACCACGCGTGTCTCGACATGCTCCAAGAACTACGCGCCGGCTCCAATAACGCACCCCAGTGGTACACCCACTTCCTCAGCGTATGGACGGGCCATCTGAGGACCATGGGGCACGACGGCAACGCCTCCGCTGGCGGGACGGTCCCCACCGCGGCCGAGTACCTCCAGACCCGCATCGACATCTCCGGTATGCCGCACACCATCGCGCTCGGAGAATTCGCCACCGACACCTACCTCAACTGGGTCGCCCTCGACCGCGACGCCCTCGCCGCCCGCCGACTGCGCTGGCTGTGCGCCGCCATCGGCTGCCTGAGTAACGATCTGTTCTCCTTCGAGAAGGAGTTCATCAGGCACCGCTCCGACTCCAACCTTATCCCGGTCCTGCTGCTCAACCACCCGCACCTGACACTCGACGACGCCGTCGTCCGGGCTATCACACGCGTCCGCAAGCACACGGTCGAATACATACGCTGCGCCCGTTCCCTCACCTCGCGAGCGAATGAGCTGCCCCAACCACTTTGCATGCCCTTACAGGAGTTCGTCCGGGCAACCGAATCGTGCGTCAAGGCGACCTGGACGTGGCAGTTACTGAGCCAGAGGTACCGTTTCCCCGGATCGATCTTCGAGGAAACCCGCCCCGGGTGGACTGCGGCTACTGACCTCGGCTCGTCAGGGTGATGTCGGGGACTATCACGATCTAGGCTCTGGCCCGTAATCGGTGGTAGCGCTGTGTAGTGGTCCCCGGAGGAGGATTCGGTGGCGGAGCAGGGGAAGCCCGGCTCGGCCGTGCATCTGGCGCATGATCCGTTTGGTTCGCGTGTTGACTCCCTCGGTGCGGCCGTTGTGGAACGGAAGGGTGAGTCCGGCGTCGACGGCGTCCCGGTCGAGTTGCAGGCCGTTGCTGAAGGAGTGCAGGTGAGGCAGGTCGACGGAGCGAACTGACGTGATCCAGTCGGTGAGCTTGGTGTCGTTGCCCTCTGCCGGCGTCAGGAGTTGCGCGAACTTTCCTGTGACACAGGCGAGTTCGGTTATCTCGGGGCATGCCGCGGATAGTTCCCGCAGAAGTGCGGTGTCCTTGTCGCGCAGGTTCTCCGGGTGGGTGAGGAGGAGTCGAGCGAAGCGCTGCGGGGTGGTGACGGGTTTGCCACCCTCGGCGCGGCCCTGGGTGATGTAGCGGACCAGGAGGTTGGCGCTGCCGGTGCAGCCGAGTTCCTTGATCTCGCGCAGGAGGTGGGTGACGGGCACTGCGGGGTCCTCGGCCCGACGTCTGCGCAGGTGGTCGCGGTAGGGATCGACGAGGGTGGGCTTGTAGCGAGGTGCGCGTCGCTCTGCGGTGGGCTCCGTCATGCGGGCGTACCGCTTGACGGTGTTCAGGGCTACGTCGAGGCGCCGGGCACATTCGAGCAGCCCGACGCCCTGACCGAGTAACTTGTGGACCTGGTGCCAGCGTTCGCGGGTGGTCTGCTCGCGCATGCCTCCGGGCCGGGCGGGGTTCACGACGGTGGCCCAGCAGACGGCGTGGGAGCGGACCTCGGCCAGGACCTTCCCGCACAGGTTGCTCCAGAGATGCCACCTGTCGCTGACCGGCACCGCTTCGGGAAGGGCCTGGCGGATCGCCTCACTGTAGGAACCGGAGCCGTCGCGGCAGACATACTCGATCCCCGGGTGCTCGCGCAGCCACGCGACCAGCGTCTGGGTGGTGCAGTCGGGTAGGACGTCGATCCGCTCGCCGGTCTCGGCGTCGATGAGCGCGGTCGCGTAGCGGTGCCGGCGCTTGAGGGCGAAGTCGTCGACGCCGAGCACACGCGGGACACGCGGCGGCGGCAACGCCTGGCGCATGAGCACACGCAGGGCCGTCGAGCGCGAGACATAACAGGCCAGGACACGACAGAGGCGGGCGCCCGCCCGGCCCGATAACTCCTTCACCACGGAGCCGAGCTGGTCGGGCAGGCGGGTAGTGCGGCGCTGGTAGCGTTCGACTCCGGGAACCTGCTCACGGAACGTCTGCCGCGAGCAGCCGAGCACCGGACACACCAGCCGCCGCAGCCTCGCCGAGACGACGACCCGCCGGCCGTCCACCGGCACGTCCGCCACCGTCCGATGGTGGAAGCCGTGTACCCGCCCTGTCGGCGTGCCGCACACGGGGCACGGCACTGGATCCTCCCGGATCCGCGCGGTCACCCGGATGACGCCACGCTCGCCCGTCACGCCCTCGACCACCAGCGCCGACAGCCCTGAAAACACTAAACTCACAAGCTCGTTGACATCTTGCGCACCATGCCAACGACGCCGGTCACCCCTGGTTACCACCGATTACGGGCCAGAGTCGTTCTTTAGAGGAGCTAACACAAAGTCGTCGTTCGGCCATGTCTCCTCGTCGGTCTGCTCGTTGGTCCATCCGTGGGAAAGCTGAAGGGTCCGCCGTGGGTGGTATCGGACGACCTCTGGGCGCGGATCGAGCCGCTGCTGCCGGTGAGGCAGCGGCGGTCTCGTAATCCAGGCCGGTTGCCGCTGGATGATCGCGGGTGTCTGCAGGGGATTCTGTTCGTGCTGCACACCGGGATCCAGTGGGAGTGGTTGCCGCAGGAGCTGGGCTTCGGTTCCGGTATGACCTGCTGGCGCCGGCTGCGGGACTGGCACGAGGCCGGGGTGTGGGACCGACTCCACCAGGTCCTGCTGACCGAGCTGCACCGCGCGGGGAAGTTGGACTGGTCCCGGGCGGTGATCGACGGCTCCCACCATCAGGCGCGTCGGGGCGGCCCAAAACGGGCCCGAGCCCGGTCGACCGCGCCCGGCCCGGCTCGAAGCACCACATCATCACCGACGCAGGCGGCACTCCGCTCGCCATCACTCTGACCGGCGGCAACCGCCACGATGTCACCCAGCTGCTGCCACTGCTGGACGCGATCCCGCGCATCCGCGGAGCGACCGGTCGCCCGCGCCACCGTCCCAGGCAGCTGTTCGCAGACCGGGGCTACGACTTCGACAAGTACCGCCGCCTGCTGTGGAAGCGCGGTATCAAACCGGTCATCGCCCGCCGGGGCGTGCCGCACGGCTCCGGCCTGGGCACCATCCGGTGGGTGGTCGAGCGGACGAACGCCTGGATCCACGGCTTCCGACGCCTCCGCATCCGATGGGACATCCGCGACGACATCCATGAGGCCTTCCTCAAGCTGGCCTGCTGCGTGATCACCTACCGGCGCGTCCGCGCTTTGTGTTAGCTCCTCTTAAACGACGCCTGTCCAACGTCGTCTACCGGATCATGAAACGCGACCATCGCACCCAACTCGCCCATGCCGCTTGACACACAGAGGCGCTATGGTCTTCGTCAAGCCGTAGCGGGTGTCGGGGGTTGGTAGAGGGTGCCGTCTCTGAGCATGGCGAAGAGGACGTCGATGCGGCGGCGGGCGAGTGCGACGAGGGCGGCGACGTGGTGTTTGCCCTCGCGTCGTTTCCGGTCGTAGTAGGCGCGTGATTCGGGTTGGGACAGGGACGCGAACGCGGCCAGGTAGAAGGCCCGTTTGAGCTGCTTGTTGCCGCGTCGGGAGGGGTGCTCGCCGCGGATCGAGGAGCCGGAGGCGCGGGTGACCGGTGCCAGGCCGGCATAGGCGGCCAGGTGGCCGGCGCTAGGGAAGGCGCTTGCGTCGCCGACGTCGACGAGGATCCGGGCGGCGGTCCTGACCCCGATGCCGGGCATCGAGGTCAGGACCGGGGAAAGAGGGTGGGCCTCCAGCAGTTCCTCGATCCTCGCGGCGAGGAGTTTGCGCTGGTCTAGCACTGCGGTCAGTGAGGTGGTGAGGCTGGGGACGATCAGCGCGGCGGCCTCGGTGCCGGGGACGACGACGGTCTGCTCGTCGAGGGCGGTGAAGATGTCCTCGACCAGGCGATCGGCCATCCGTGGGGCCTTGGGCCGCAGAAGGGTGATCAGTCGACGCCGTCCTGCCTTCCTCAACTAGGCCGGGGATCCGTGGCGTTCGAGCAGAGCGAGGACGGCGGGGTGGTCCAGTCGCGGGCCCAGGACGCGTTCGAGGGACGGGTGGATCTGGGTGAGCAGTCCGCGCAGGCGGTTCTTGATCCTCGTGGATTCGCACGCGAGGTCGTCGTCGAATCCGGCGATCATCTCGAGCTCGGCGACGGTCTCGTCGGCCGGCTCCAGGTCGCGCAGGGTGTGCGGCATGGTGCGGGCGGCGTCCGCGATGACGTGCGCGTCGCGGGCGTCGGTCTTCGCCTCGCCGGGATACAGATCGGCGATCCGGCGCATGGTCAGGCCGGGCAGGTAGGCGATGCGGCATCCGGTGTCGCGGGCCACGGCCAGCGGCAGGGCGCCGATGGTGGCCGGCTGGTCGACCACGACCAGCACCGTCCCGTGCTTGTCCTGCAGTTTCGTGAACAGCTCACGAAGCCGGGGCTCGTTGTTGGGCAGAGCCTTGTCGAAGACCTTCTTGCCGGCCGGCGTGAGCGCGGCCGCGTGGTGTTCGCCCTTGCCGACGTCCAGGCCGAGATAGAGATCTATGCCATCGGTGCTGGTCAACTGCCCCTCCCAGGTCTCGCTCTCCCCGGCCCTGCGGCATCGGCGCGCCGGCATCCACGTTACGGAGAGCCTGCCTCACCCAGGTGCGGGATCAGCGCTCAAGCCCCTCATCAGCGGTCTGCCAACGCCTCCGAACCCGGTGACATCACCTTTTCGATCATCATCGACAGGGGGCAAAAGTCATGCCGGGCCAGGAGGCCGGGAACCCCGTTGCGGGGCCGTGAAAACGGTAACGGGGGCGATCACACCGGTCCCAGCCCCGTCGACCGGGGCAAGCCCGGCTCCAAGGTGCACGTCCTGTCCGACCGTAGCGGACTGTCCCTCGTCGTCGGCGTCTCGGCCGGCAACGTCCACGACCAGCACGGCCTGATCCCCCTCCTCCAAGCCCCCCAAATGAAACACGACCCGAAACGGGGCCTGCACTACCGACCCCGCAAGGTCCACGCAGACAAGGCCTACGACAGCCCTGGCCTGCGCAAATGGCTCCACCAAGAGCGCATCCTGCCCCGGATCGCCCGCAAGGGCATCGAGTCCAGCCAGACCCTCGGCCGCCACCGCTGGGTCATCGAGCGCACCATGGCCTGGCTCACCGGCTACCGCCGAATCGCCCGCCGCTACGAACGCGACCACCGGCTCTACCTGGCCTTCTGCGATCTCGCAGCCGTCATTACATGCCACAAACGACTCACCAAACTCACCACGTAGGACAAGGTCTATAAGGGAGGGGATGTGTTCTTCAGCCCGTACACCATTCACCGTGACCCTGCGGTCTTCCGCGCCCCTGACCGGTTCGACCGGACCGGTGGCTCCCCGAGCGGGCCAGGTTCGTCCCCCGCCATGCCTATCTGCCGTTCGGAGCAGGAATACGCAAGTGCATCGGCGAGTCGCTTGCCTACACCGAGATCACGATTGCCCTCGCTGCGCTCGCCAGCCGCTGGCGGCTGCGGTCCGTCACCAACCATCCGGCGCGCGCGGTGGCTCGCTCCGCCTTGCGGCCAAGTGAATCCTTCATGCGGGTCGAGGCGAGACATCCAGTGGGGATGGCACCATGACCACGACACCGGTATGCAACGCATCCTCCGGGGGACGCTCCGTCTACACGGTCCGGTCTGGCTGACCACGCGGCGAGCACCGTCCATCGAGCTCGCGGGGATGTGCCTCCCGGCAGACTGAGAGTTGCTCTTCAGCCAGCCGCACCGCACCGCACCAGGAACAGGAACAGGAACAGGAACAGGAACAGGAACAGGAACAGGATCCTGGACACCGAGCCGCTCCGCTTCGTCCCCGGCCGCTGGCAGTCGGCCCTCCTGCGGGGGTGCGTTCCTCTCCTTCGGCGCCGGACGGAACAAGCGGGGACCACTTCGGCCTCACCGAAACGGCCGTCTCCGTCGCCACGATCAGCGCCGCCTGGCGGCTGGGACCGGCTCCCGATGCTGCTGGAGGCGCGACGCGGGTGACAGGAGCGCTGCACCGCCGGTCAGGCCTCGGCATTCGCCTGCCGCGGCACTGCCAAGGCAGCGCGCGGGCCAATCAGGTTGGCCGGACGGAGGATCTCGCGGAGCTCTGCATCACCGAGCAGGCCCCGGGCGGCAACGAGGTCGAACACGCCGGCGCCGGTGAGCAGGGCCTCTTGGGCGATCGCGGTGGCCTGCTCGTACCCGATGTGCGGGTTGAGTGCGGTGGCGAGGCCGATGGAGCGGGCAACCTGGTGGGACAGGTGGTCGCGGTTCGCGGTGATGCCGCTGACGCAGCGCCCGGCGAGGGTCAGGCAGCCGGCCGTCAGACGGGCCAGACTCGTGAGCAGGTTGTGGGCGATGACCGGTTCGAATGCGTTGAGTTGGAGCTGGCCCGCCTCAGCCGCGAGGGTGACCGTCACGTCGCTGCCGATGACCTCGAAGGCGATCTGGTTGACGACCTCGGGTATCACCGGGTTGACCTTGCCGGGCATGATGCTGGAGCCGGCCTGCACGGGCGGCAGACCGATCTCGGCAAGGCCGGCACGGGGACCGCAGGACAGCAGGCGCAGGTCGTTGCAAGTCTTGGAGAGCCTGACCGCCGCACGCTTGAGGACACCGGAGAGCTCGACAAAGGCACCGACATCCTGGGTCGCGGCGATGAGATCGCCCGCCGTCGCCACCGGGACACCGGTGAGCTCGCCGAGATGGCGGCAGGCCAGTGCCGCGTACTCGGGGTGGGCATTCAGTCCGGTGCCGATCGCCGTGCCACCGAGGTTGATCTCGCGAAGCGGCGCACAGGCCCCGGCCAGGCGTTGCCGGTCCTCTCCGATCATGAGGGCGAACACGGCGAACTCCTGGCCGAGCGTCATGGGCACCGCGTCCTGGAGCTGGGTACGGCCCATCTTGAGGACGTCCGTGAACTCCTGCGCCTTCGCCGCGAACGCCTCCTGGAGTACCTGCATCGCAGCCAGCAGCCGGTGCACCGCGGTGTGGAGGGCGACCTTGACCGCGGTCGGGTAGACGTCGTTGGTGCTCTGCCCCGCGTTCACGTCCTCCACCGGGTGGAGGTTCCGGTACTCGCCCTTGGCATGTCCGAGGATCTCGAGCGCGCGGTTGGCGACGACCTCGTTCGCGTTCATATTGGTGGACGTGCCCGCTCCGCCCTGGATCACATCGACGACGAAGTCGTCGTGCAGTGCACCCGCACGGATCTCCTCGCAGGCGGTGGCAATCGCGTGGGCCTTGTCCTGCCCCAGCAGGCTGAGGTCGCGGTTGGTCAGGGCCGCTGCCTGCTTGACGGCCGCGAGGGCGGACACCAGGTCGGGGTGAACGGCGATGGGGGTCCCCGTGATGGGAAAGTTCTCCACGGCGCGCAGCGTGTGGATTCCGTAGTAGGCGTTCGCGGGGATCTTGCGGTCGCCCAGCAGGTCGTGCTCGACGCGATAGGCCCGCGCTGTGGTGCAGGTCTGTGTCGGCGCGATGTCGGGGAGGGGCGGCATGGCGGGGTCTCCGTTCAGTGCTGGGCGGATGAAGCCTGGGCCGTGGACACCGGTCGCACGCCTGTGGCGGGGGTGCGCACCGGGGTCGGCACGGGGTCGAGGATGCGGCGCAGGATCGTTGTGCGTTCGGCGGGGTCGCGGGTGGCCAGGGCCGCGGCGAGGACGGCGGTTCTGGCCTGGCCGGCTCGCAGGGTGCCGGCCGGCACGGCGCCTGCGGCTATCAGGTCCACCGCTCCGCCGTTGCCGTAGAGGGGTGTCACCGGTCCTGCGGGGACGCGGGTGGTCAGTGCGACGAGGACTCCCGCCGACACCGCGCGGGCGACGGCTCCTGCCATCGCCGGTGTGGCGTTGCCAGCGCCGGTGCCGATGAGCACCACGCCTTGGGCGCCGGCGGCCACCGCTGCCTGCAGCAGGAGCGGATCGCCGTCGCAGTGGTGCATGACGGCGTCGACTCTCGGTGTGGGCGCGCCGGGGTCTGGAAGTCTGAGGGGCTCCGAGCGGGCAGGTCGTCCTTCCAGCAAGATCCGATCGGGCTGGAACACGCCGATCCGTCGGCCGGACGGGTCGGCGAAGGCACTGTTCGCCACAGTCTGGATCTTGACAGTGCCGCGGGCTGCGTGGAGGAGCCCGTCGAAGGCGACCGTGACGCCCAGGCCGCTGAGGGTGGTGGCGGCAAGCAGGGCGTCGTGCAGGTTGCGGCGGGCGTCGCCCCCGGGATCCTCCAGGGGCCGCTGGGCACCGGTGAACACGACGGGGCGTCGGTCGTGGTGGTGGAGGTCGAGGAGGAAGGCCGATTCCTCCATGGTGTCGGTGCCGTGTGTGACCACGACCCCGCCCACCGTCTCGTCGGCCAGCACGTCGTGCACGGTGCGCAGCAGGGTGAGCTGGTGCGCGGTGGTCAGGTTGGCGCTGTTCACCGTGAACAGGTCGACGACCTGCACGGGGGGCTCGCCTGGGCGGGTGAGGGCGGCGAGGATCTCGCGACCTCGGGCTTGGGCGGTGTAGCCGTTGCCGTCGGATCGGCTGGCGATCGTTCCACCGGTGCTGATGACGACGACGCGTCCCATCGGCTGGCCCTTTCGTGGGGTCGGGCGGGTCCGTCGCCGGTTGGGCGGCGGTTTCTCCGCATGACCGCACAATAGGGCTAATCCCTCGCAAACGGGTTGCTAATTCATGCGCATTTGACCGCGAATGGGGTTGATAATTGCGTCATGGATGAGATTGATCGGATGATTTTGCGCGAGCTTCAGGAGGACGGGAGGCTGACCAATCAGGAGTTGGCCCAGCGGGTGGGGCTGACCGCCTCTCCCTGCATGCGGCGGGTGCGGCAGCTGGAGCAGGACGGGGTGATCCGCGGCTACCGGGCCGTACTGGATCCGGAGGCGGTGGGGCGCAGCTTCGAGGTCCTTGTGTCGGTGGAGGTCAAGCGGGATCGGGAGGCCGTGGAGGCTTTCGAGGCCGCGCTCCAGGGCATCCCCGACGTGGTGGAGGCGTATCGGCTGTTCGGGAGTCCGGGGTGTCTGCTGCGGATCGCGGTCGCCGATCTACGGGCCTACGAGCGCTTGTGGATCGAGCGGCTCACCTCGCTGTCGGGTGTCTCCGAGGTCAACTCGCAGATCATCATGAAGCGGATCAAGGAGCCGCGCGGCCTGCCGGTCGGCCGGTGACACCGCAGGTCACGGCATCAGGCCCACCGGCCCAATTCGTTATGGGCCCGGCAAAGTTGGGCCTCCCGGGCGGCGGCCGGGTGCGGATAGCCTCCGGCCGTGGGAAGAAATGGTGATCTTCCCAGGCGTCGAGGCGGCGGATAGGGCCCTGACCCTTCACCCCCTCCGGCCCGGGCATGCGCTACCCGGGGTGGAGAGCCGTCGGTTCACGCCACCGGCGTGAACCTGACACCACGCCGCAGTTGCCCTCCCCTGGGCGCTGGAGTCGGCGGTGCGCCATCCCTCCCCCGGAG